>CAZHGG010000546.1:0-4975 GCA_964531755.1 uncultured Polyangiaceae bacterium | reverse complement strand
TCGAGGCCCTCCTGCGCGGAGAGCCCCTGGCCGCTGCGGAGGGTCCAGCGGGGCCGTAGCGCGGTGACGGAGAAGCGGCCGCGGAGGAACGCGTAAACTCCGCGCCGGCGGCGCGGCAGACGGCGCCGGTCTCGAGCGAGCTGTCGGAGCCCACTCACAGGCTCTCGAGATACGCCGTGAGGTCGTCGAGCTCCACGCTCTGCAAGTGGCCTGTCGTCCCGTGGCGCGCGCCTCCGCACGGGCCGAAGCGATCGCGCAGCGTGGGCGCGCAACCGTTGTGGAGGAAGGGCGCGCGTGTCGCCAGGCCGACGAGCGACGGAACCTGGAAAGCGCCGCCCGTGCCCACGTCGACGGTCTGCGCGTTGGTGAGGCGGGGCCCCGAGTGGCAGGCCGCGCAGCCTACGCGCCCGTCTTCGAAGAGGAGGCGACCGCGCAGCGCGGCGGCGCTCGGCGGCGCCGCCCTCGGCGCGGGGACCGAGTCGAGCCACCGCCCGAGGCTCACCTTCTGGCCGGCGTCGAGCTCGGGTCCGTTCATTCGACCGGTCATGACCAGGTCGGCCAAGCTCCCGATGTCCGGCAGATCGCCCCTCCAATGAAACGGAGCCGTGCCCGCGAGCGTGCCGCGCAAGGACGGCGTGCGCGTGGGGCCGTGGGCGTCGAACGTCCACGCCTGACCGTCGTCGCCGGCCTCCGCGTGGCACGAGGCGCACGCGACCCCCGAGCCGGAGTTCGAGTGAAAGATGGCGTGCCCCGTGTCCTCGCGGCTCTCCGACGACAGCGGGATGATGACGTCCTCCGGGAAGAGCTCGAGCTGCGCGGGCTCGCGCGACTGGACGACGAGCGCCGGCGGCGCCTGACGGGCCGCCTCGTCCTTGCCGCGACGCTTCGGGTCCACTCGTCGAAACGCGACCGCGATCGCCTGCCCGTGGACCAGATACCCGCCCTCCCCGACCCCGCACAGCGCCCCGACGAAGCTCGCCAATTTGTATGGCGCCTTCGTGAACACGTAGACCTGGGGCAGCGCCCGCGCCGTGTGGCCGTTGCCCGCCGCGACGAGGGCGAGGTGCGCGCCGTCGTCCTGCAGGTCCACCGGCACGCTCGCGTGATCCGGGGCGCGGAAGGTAAAGCCGGCGTGGATCCCCACGCGCGAGATCGCCGTGGTGACCACGGGCCCCCCGAACGGATTGCAGTTCCATGCGTCGCTCGGATCGTCGGCCGGAGCGCGCCCCTGGTACGAGGTCGGCCGCGTCGTCGTCGCGGGAGGAGGATCGCGCGCGATCGAGTGCACGACGATCGGCATGGCGAGCGGATCGGCCTCGGGCGGGGGGATCATGCGCATGGCGAGCATCTGCCGTCCGTCACCGGTCAGCTTGGCGGTGGGCCAGCGCACGACGACCGCGAAGGTCGGCGAGAGCTCGAGCACCTCGGCGCTGCGAAGCAAGCTCACGAAGAACCGGTCGCCGTTGACCCCGAAGGTCACGACGATGTCGCGGAGGTCCCGCTCGATGCGCGCCAGGAGCGTCGGGACGGAGCCCTCGCGCGATGGGTCGACCGGGAGGCCGACGACCTCGCCCCCCTCGCACACGACGAGCGCTCGCGCGTTGCGCGCATCGAGCGCGATGCCGCGAGGCGCGGGGCAGACCTCGCGCCGCGCCAGGACGGTCGCGGTCGAGGGATCGATCGTGGCGATCGCGCCGCCGCGGCGGAGCACGACGTGGACGCGACCCTCGCCGTCCTCGAGGACGCGACCGGGCTCGTCGCCGGGCCTGAGCGAGACCGTCCGCACGTCTCGGGTCGAGAGGTCGACCACGAAGACGCTGTCGCGGTCGGGGTCCGCCGCGACGGCCCGTCCGTCCCTCAGGACGAGGAGCGTGCCTCCGCTGATCGGCGGTGGAGGGACCGGCGCGCGCCGCGTCTCCCCGAAGGAGGGGAGGGGCCCCTTCCGCGCCTGCGCCGCCGGCCGCACGGTCGCGAGTGGAGAGACCCCGTCGGTGCTCTCGACGCTGCAGCCGCCGCTCGCCGCCCAGAGGGCCAGCGCGACGGCCGTGAGACGACTCTTCCGCACCGTAGCCCCCTTCCGTGACCCCGCCAGCTCGGCGAGACGCCGCGGATGAATGGTGGAATCGAATCGGCGCGCGCGCACCAAGAAAGAGGCGCCGCGCCAGCCGCAAGTCGAAGCTCTGCGGCCGGCGAGGTGGCGCCATCGCGATGCTCATGTGGGGATTTGTACGAGGTTTCCCGGCACGGAGCCGGCCGGCTTCGCGATACGAATGGGTCGGTCGGTTGGCTACTCGTCCGCGGACGCCTCGGCCTCGACCGCCTCCGCCCCGCCCACCGCGTAGCGCTCGCGCAGCGCGTCGAGCGTGGGCACCACGCGCGTCCCTCCGAGCACCTCGGCGAGGATGGTGCCCACGTCTTTGCCCTTGAAGAGGCTCACGAGGTTCATGTTGCTGGCGACCTCGCCCAGCATGATCTTGTCGCCAAGGGCCGTCATGGCCTCGACCAGGCCCTGCTGCACGGCCTGGCGCTCGGCGACCGTCGCCGACGACTGCGCGGCGATGAGGCGGAGCTGCTGCTCGCGCCGCGCGACGAGGGTCTCGAGCTCCACGACCGAGAGGGCGCGGGTCGCGGCCGCGCGCGTGTTCGCGTCGTCGAGCTGCAGCTTGAGCGCCGTCGCCTTCGCCTCGAGATCCCGCGCGAGCTCGGCCTTCTGCGCGGCGTCGAGGCGCGCGTCCGAGAGGGCCTGCCGCTCGCGCGCCACGACCTCGAGCTCCTTCACCTCGGCGAGCGCGCGCTCGTGCTCCAGCGTGCGCGTGAGCCCCTCGAGCCGGGCCGCGCGGCGGCGCGCCTCCTCCGCGAGGGCCTGGCTGTCGGCGTCGATCGCGGCGCGCAGCTTCGCCGACACGAGGGTCTCTTGCGCCTGCCTGTCCCCGATCTGCAGGGTGACCGACTGGGTCTGCACCCGCTCCATGAGCTCGGCCACCTCGCGCGCCTCGATGGTCGCGGTGAGCACCTCGACCTCGGTGACCACAGTGCCGTTCTCCGCGAACACGCGGCCGGGGCGCCCGCCCTCCTTCCGCTCGCCGAGCACGGTGTCGCGCACGAGCGTGTGGATCTGCGGCCAAATGGCCGACAGCGACATCGCCCGGCAGCGTCCGCGGATGATCGAGCGCAGGTGGTCGACCATGACCTGGATGTAGTTCTCGTGGTTGAACCAGCGCTCCTTGCCGCCCGGGCCGCTCTCGCCGTCGCTCACGAACGTGACCGAATACGAGACGTGCACGGCGATGCGCACGAAGTCGGAGGTCTCCACGGTGACGATGTCCGAGACCCGGTTGCCCACCGTGCGCAGGAAACACGTGCGGAGAGGGCTCGCGTCGGTCTTGGGGGTGCCCGTGGAGAGCGCCATGCCGCAGAGCGACTCCTCGTAGCCGAGGAGCGTGACGCACGGCCCCTCCACCACGCGGCGCGACTGGGCCATGGTGATCATCACCGCCGTGTTGTTGGGCACGACGATCGAGATCGCCCACGGCGTGGTGATGGGCTGCGAGGTCGCCTTGTGCGGCTCGTTCGCGGCCACCCACAGGTTCCAGTCGGCGGGCGGGACGGTGCGTGTAATCTGCACCTCCTTCCGCGGGTCCACCAGGTACGACTGCTTGCCCCGAATGAGCCGCACCTCGCCCGTCGCGAGGTCGCGCACGTAGATGCCGCTCTTCTGGTCGATGCCGATGGCCTCGATGAACACGCGCTCGTGGTCATTGCCCACCACGGCCTGGCCCGTCTCGGGCGAGAGCACCTCGATCTCGTTGAAGGGGAAGAAGAACGTGGACACCCCCGAGAGCAAGATCTCGTCGCCCGGGTAGTAGTGCTCCTTCGCGGCGTCGCGCTCGAACACGAAGCCCCGCGGGAGCTTCTTCAGGAGCTCCTCCTTGCTGATCGCGGAGATGACCCGGAGCCACAGCGCGCGCTGCGGCAAGAGCTCGTACGCGTCGTACACGCGCGCCCGCGAGCCCACGGTCATGAAGGTGTCGTACGGCCCGGGGAACACCCGCGCGGGCCCGAGCTTGATCTCGCGCTTGCCGTCGGCGTCGACGATGACGCAGTACTCCTTCTCGCCGAGCACGACGGCGCTCCGGATGAGGCGGGCCTGGCGCGCCTCGCGCTCGAGCGCGCGCCGCACCGCGGGCGAGCCGAGGAGATCGACGAGCGGCGAGCCGCCGGGCTGCAGCGGCGCGGGGCTCGGGGCGCTCGGGCCGCCACCCGCTGCGGTGGCCTTCCGGTGCCGCGAGCGGGCCGACTGGTTGATCACCGCGTTCGGGACCTGCTGGCGCGGGGCGCCGCCCTTCGCCTCGTATTCGTCGTCCGCGGGCGCGGCGAGGTCGAGCTCCGCCGGCGCCTCCTCGCGGAGCGCGTCGGCCGGCTCGGCGGCCGGGAGCTGCCCGAGCAGCTGGCGCGCGGCCGCCGCGGTGATGGCCGCGCCCGAGGCGTCCACCGAGGTGTCGGGCACTATGTCGACGCCCGAAGGCGGGATGTAAAACTGGGTGTCGAGCCCGCGAATGACGATGAGCTGGCCGCGCCGCAGCACCACGCCCTCGAGATCCCCGTCGTCGCGCTCGGCCACCAGCATGCCCGCCGTGGCGCGGGTGATCCCCGCCGAGCGCGCCGTGACCTCGTAATACGGCGCGGACTTGTCGACCTCGCCGTACACCTTCACGACGAGGTATTGGTTCGAGGCGAGCTCGTGCGCGTCGCGCACGTCGGCGCGCTGGCCGGGGCGCAGGTAGAAGCTGCACGGCCCGGGGATCATGGAGCGCGTGCCGGTGCGGAGGTTGCGCGGCTCGTTTCGCCCCGGCCGGAACTTGCCGTTCGGCGCCCCCTCGGTGTCCACGAGGGGGTTGAACAACATGGCGTATTGGTTGTCGCCGAGCTCGATGATCTTCTGCGGCTTGCCGCTCACGTCCTCGCGCAGGCCGCC
>CAZHGG010000545.1:0-4982 GCA_964531755.1 uncultured Polyangiaceae bacterium | reverse complement strand
ATCATCTCGTGGACGCGCTCGGAGATGCGGGCGATCTGGTCGGCCACGCTCATGCCGTCGGGGGCGATCTCGCCGACCGCGCCGGTGAGCTGCTGCTTCAGGCCGGCGACCCGCACCATGAAGAACTCGTCGAGGTTCGACGTGACGATCGCGTGGAACTTGAGGCGCTCGAGGAGGGGCACCCCCTCGGTCTCGGCCTCGGCCAGCACCCGGGCGTTGAACTCGAGCCACGAGAGCTCGCGGTTCAGGTAGAGGTGCGGCGCGCGCAGGTCGTCGGCCTCGCGGCTCGGCGGCGGCACCGACGCCGACCCGTGGGGCAGCAGCGAGGTGGAGAGCGGCGCCGGCTCGGTGGGGTCCATGACGCGTCTGTTCTACAAGAAGCCTTTCCGAACACCAACTTGCGCGCTCGGGGCCGGCGCGGTCAGGGCGCCGGGGCGACCGTGGGGACCGGGGCCGGCTCGTCGAAGCGCGGCGCGCCCGCGACGTGATCCTTGCGCAAGAACACGCGCGTGCCCTTGAAATTTGCGGTCTCCGTGTAGTTCTCGGAGACCCACGCCGCGCTCTCGGGGCAGTGCTCCTTGAAGTCGCGGACCGCCTCCTGCCACGTGATGAGCGGCGCCTTGTCGTGGAACACGAACGCCGCGGGCGGCCTGGCGCGGAGGCGGGCGAGGAAGTCGCGCTCGTGGCCGTCGCGGAGCGCGCGGATCTGGGCCACCTGGGCGGGGTTCGGGTGGAGGCCCACGGGCGCGGGCAGGTTGCCGCCGGCGAGGGCGGCGTCGGCGTTGAGGTCGTAGGCGTAGATATAGGGCGTGGCGCTCAGGCGCTGCGCGAGGAAGAGGACGTAGGGGTCCATCCCGTAGGTCTGCACGCGCTCGTCCGGCTTGGTGGTGAGGCGCAGGTACGAGGCGGCCTGCCGCAGCTCCCACGGGAAGAAGTCGCTCGTCTGGAAGTAGACGAGGTAGTCGTGCGACGTGCGCTCGATCGGGTCGCGGGCCTTCGTGAGCAGCCAGAGGCCCTGCACGTACGGCGAGATGGGCATCAGCGTGGCGACCCGCAGGGCCAGGGCGGCGCCCGCCGCGATGGGCAGCAGGCGGTCGGGCCGGCGCCGCGGCACCCGGAAGGTGCGCTCGGCGTACCAGCACACGAGCAGCACCCACTGGAGGCTCACGCCCGCGCTGACCGGGTGGAAGTGGTACGGGAACCCCTTGCGCTGGGCGAGGACGCTCACGAGACCGCACAGCGGGGCGAGCGCGATGGCGAGGGCGCGGCGCGGCAGGGTGCCGGTGGCGATGAGGCTCACCATCACGGCGCTCGTGGCGGCCGCCGCCGCGGCGAGCGTCGAGAAGCCGTCCAGGCCGAGGATCTCGTAGGGCGTGCGCGGCCAGATGAACCGGTACATGAGCGGCACGTCGACGAGGTAGGTGCGGAAGAACACCACGAGGTCGCCGAGGACCGCGAGGTAGAGGAGCTGGGTGGCGGCGCCGAGGGCCGCGCCGACCGCGAAGGGGAAGAGCCGGCGCTTGCGCGGCGTCGGCACGTCGTCCAGGGCGAGGGTGGCGAGCTGGGCGACCGTGAAGAGCGCGTAGGTGGGCTTCCCGAACCACAAGATGAGCGAGAGCGCGCCCGCCCACACGAGCGCCGCGCGCCCGGGGAACGCGCCGCCGGGGGCGAGCGGATCGCTCCGCATGCGGTCTTGGGCCACGAGCTGCAGGCCCAAAGACGTCAACAAGAACCAGTCGCAGAAGCTCTCACGCTGGGCCAAATCCCAAAAGATGTAGAGGAGATACTGGCCGCTCAGCACCACCCAGGCCGCCAGGGCCCAGCCGGCCCGGGACGCGAGCTCGCGGACGAGCCGCGCCGAGGAGCCCTCGCCGGAGGGGTTGGGCCGCGCCCGACGTCCGATGCCGGGGAGGCACGCGCCGACGAACGCGAACGCGGCGCCGCTCACCACCAGGTCGAGGACGTGGAAGACGTGCTCGTCTGCGCCGCCGAGCTTGAGGAAGGCGATGTGCACGAGGTGGGTGAGCGGGCCGTTGACGTCGCGCACGTCGCGGTAGTCGACGTCGCCCTTCAGCACCGCCCAGGCGATGTACTGGAAGATCCCCTGGTCCCGCCCGAGCGACACGAGCGTGGCCCTGCGGGTGGCGTCGACGACCCAATAGAGCGGCGGCAGCGCGACGACGAGCGCGGGCAGCAGCACGCGGAGGGCTCGCTGCGCCCCTAGGACGAGGCTCTTCTGGCGGGGGCTCGCGGGCATGTCGGCGCCCGGCGCTCTTCCCATCATTGGCCGCAGGAAGCAAGGGCGGGCCACGCGCGGGCCGGCGCGGCGGAGGTGCACGCGGCCGCCGCGCCCCTGAACGCATGCGGAGTGCACACAAAGAAGGGCTCGCGTCTTGGCCCCAAGAGGGAGCACAATTCCCCTGAACTCATGAGCGAAGCCGTCCGTCGCCTCAATGTCCCTCAAGCCGGTCCTGCGGAGCGCGCCCGCGCGCTGGCCGAGACCCTCGAGCTGGCTCGAGGCAAGCACCTGCTCATCTCGCTGCGCGGCCACCCCGATCCGGACGGGATCGCCTCGGCGCTCGCGCTGTCGCACATCGCGCACCGGCTCGGCGTGGGCCACGTCACCGTCGGCTACACCCACGATCTCTCGCACCGCGAGAACCGCGCGCTGGTGAAGCTCTTGAACATCGAGCTCCGAAAGATGCGCAATGTCGCGGAGATCGCCCAGGTCGACTTCCTGGCCTTCGTGGACTCCCACGACATCGATCCCGACCTGGGCGGGGCCGAGGGCATCGAGGTGCTGGCGATCGTCGATCACCACCGCGCCCAGACGCCACCGCGGGCGCGCTTCGTCGACATGCGGCTCGACGTGGGCGCCACGGCGACGATGCTCTCCGAGTACCTGCAAGAGCTGGCGCCGCTCGACAACTCCAGCGAGGAGGACCGCCGGGTGGCGACCGCGCTGATGCACGGCCTCGCGACCGACACCGACGACTTTCAGCTCGCGAAGGGCATCGACTTTCGCGCGGCGGCCTACCTCACCGAGGTGTGCGACAAAGACCTCCTCACCGACCTCAGCCGCCGGCTGATCGCGCCGGAGGCGATGGACGTCATCGCGCGGGCGCTCGCCTCGCTCACCGTCCGCCGAAACTTCGCGATGGCGGGCGTGGGGTTCGTCTCCGAGGGCGATCGCGACACGGTGGCGCAGGCGGCCGACTTCCTGGTGCGCCGCGAGGACATCGACACGGTGGTCGTGTACGGCGTGGTCGGCGAGCGCTTCATCGAGGGGTCGCTGCGCACGCACTCGGCGAGCGTCGATCCGGCCGCGTGGCTCGAGAAGGCGTTCGGGCACGACGACCGCGGGCGCGCGTACGGCGGCGGCAGGCGGGACAAGGGCGGCTTCCGCATCCCGATCGGGTTCCTCGGCCGCTCGACCGACCGCGCGCAGCTCTGGCAGCTCGTCGAGCACGCGATGCGGCAGGCGCTCGTGCGCCAGCTGGGCGACGAGGTGATCCCCCAGCTCCCGCCCTCCGTGCAGACCCCGGGCTGAAGGGCCGGTGCCCCGCCTCCGCGTCGCCTTCGTCGGGCTGCCGCTCGCGGCGCTGCTGCTCGCGGCGGACGGCCACGACGTGGTGTACGCGGGGATTTGCCGCGCGGGAGCGCCAGGCACGCGCCGGCTCCGCGCGACCCTCGGGCGGGGTCGCGTGTTCGTGAAGCCCAACCTCGCCGCCCACGCCGACCGCGTGCGGGCGCTCGCGCCCGATCTCGTGGTGAGCTGGTTCTGGACGAGCAAGGTGCCCGCGGCGTTCCGCCAGGCCGCGCGGCTCGCCGCGCTCGGGGTCCACCCCTCGCTCCTGCCGCGTCACCGCGGCGGCGATCCGTATTTCGCGGCGATCGACCGCGACGACGCGGTGACCGGCGTCACGGCGCACCTCCTCGAGGACGCCTACGACACCGGGGACATCGTCGGGCGGCGGGAGCTGGTGCTCGACCCCTCGTGGAGCGCGTGGCGGCTCGCGAAGCGCCTCGATCGCCCCTCGCTCGCGCTGCTGCGCGAGGTGACGCGGGCCTACGCCGAGGGCCACCCGCCCACACCGGAGCCGCAGGACGAGTCGCTCGCGACCGAGGCGGGGCTGCCCTCGGAGGACGACCTCGAGCTCGATCTCTCGATGCCGGCGGTGCGGCTGGCCCGGCGCGTGCGCGCCGCGAGCCCGTACCCGGGCGCGTACCTCTTCGTGGGCGAGGCGCTCCTCACGATCGTGCGCGCCGAGGCGACGGCCGCGGCGCCGCGCGGGCTCGCGCCCGGCGAGATCGCGGTCGACCCTGGGGGCTGCGCGGTCGTCCAGACGCGCGACGGCGGCCTGCGGCTGCTCGCCGCGCGCCTCGCCGACGACGACGACGCGGCGCGCGAGCGCGAGCTCGATCGAGGCGAGATCGCCGAGCTGGTGCGCGCGCTCGCGCGCGGAGGCGAGGAAGACGGTTCCCTTGCACCACAGCCTTACGTAGACTGAAGCGCCCGACTATTCGCGCCGCCTCGGCCGCAATGCGAGCCATCGGGTATTTGACTGCCCACGCTGGGATCAGAGCCTCAGGAGAGTGCCCCGTGTCCGACCCCGTGACCACTTCGCGTTCTGCCCGTGAATCCTTGGCCCGTGGCCTCGCCGCGCTCCAGGTCGACCCAAGCACTCCGCCCGCCATCCTGGAGATCGCGGAGCCCATCGCGCTCGCCATGGGCTCCCTGCACCAAATCGAGAGCTCGCAGGGGGCGGCGCTGGTCCCCAACGCGGAGACCGCCCTGGGACACGTGCGGTCGGCGCTGTCGCAGCTGCAGTCGCAGACCTCCGGGCACCCCGCCGTGCCCAACGCGATGGAGGCGGTGGCCGCGTCGCTCGGCCTGGTCCACCAGCTCGCGAAGATGGTGACGGGTCCGTCGGCGCCGCCCCCCCCCGCGGCCGCCCCCGTCGCCGCCGCGCCCGTCGCGG
>CAZHGG010000544.1:0-4994 GCA_964531755.1 uncultured Polyangiaceae bacterium | reverse complement strand
AGGTCACGGTCAATGGGGGCACGCTGAGCGCCGAGTGCACCGCGACGGGCGAGGGCTACGGCTCGGCCGACAGGTCGATGCCCGCGATCTCCGCGAGCGGCCGGCCCGTCCGCCGCGCCCGCTGCAGCTGCGCGTAGCGCCAGTACGTGTAGACCACCGGGATGAGCTCGAGCGTGAGGAACGCGCTCGACAGCAGGCCGCCCACCATGGGCGCCGCGATGCGCTTCATCACGTCGGCGCCGCTCCCGGTGGCCCACAGCAACGGCACGAGGCCTATCAGCATGGTCGAGACCGTCATCACCTTCGGGCGCACCCGCAGCACGGTGCCCTCGGTGTGGGCGTGGATGATGTCTTCCAAGTCCCGGATTTTGCCCGCCCGCAGGCGCCGCACGAAGGCGTGGTCGATGTACACGATCATCACCACGCCGGTCTGCGCGGCCAGGCCGACCAGCGCGATCACCCCGACCAGCACCGCCGTCGAGATGCGGTAGTCGAGCAGGTAGAGGAGCCACACGCTGCCCACGAGCGCGAACGGTATCGAGAGGAAGACGATCAGCACCTCGGTGAGGTTCTTGAACTGCAGATAGAGCAGCACGGCGACCGCGAGCAGGGCGAGCGGGATGAGCAGCGTCATGCGCTCGCGCATCTGCTCGAGGAGCTCGTATTGCCCTGTCCAGCGCAGGTACGTGCCCGGGGCGAGCCGCACGGTGCCCTTCGCCTGCGCGGCGGCCACGGCGGCCTTCGCGTCGTTCACGTAGCCGCCGAGGTCGCGCGTGGGGTCGACGTCGACGTACACGTAGCCGACCAGCAGCCCCGCCTCGTCGCGGAGCATGGGGGGCCCCTCGGTGACCGTCACGTCGGCGACCTCGCCGAGCGCGACCCAGCTGCCCGCCTCGCCACGCACCTCGCCGGCGCCGCGCCGGAGCGGCACGAGCACCTGCCGGAGCTTGTCCGGGCTGCTGCGGAAGTCCTCTTGATACCGCACGTTCACCGAGAAGCGCCGCCGCCCCTCCACCGTGGTGCTCACCGCCTCGCCGCCTATCGCGCTCGCCACGATGTCGTTCAGGTCGGCCACCTGCAGGCCGACGCGCGCGAGCGCCTCGCGCCTCGGGACGATGTCGACGTAGACGCCCCCGAGCGACCGCTCGTAGAGCACGCTCCGGCTCCCTCGCACGCCGCGGAGCAGCGCCTCGAGGTCCGAACCCGCGCGCTCGATCGAGGCGAGATCGTGCCCAAACACCTTCACGCCCACGGGCGTGCGCACGCCGGTCGTGAGCATGTCGACGCGGGTCTTGATGGGCATGGTGAACGCGTTGGTGAAGCCCGGCATGCGGAGCGCGCCGTTCATCTTCGCGACGAGCTCGTCCCAGGTCTCGGGGCGCTCCTCGGGCCAGAGCGCGCGGAGCGGCCGCCCGAGGAAGCCCGGCGCCCGGCCGGTGTGCCAGCGAGACACGTGCACCAACGGCCACTCCTCCCGAGGGCGGAGCTGGACGACGGTCTCCACCATGGAAAGCGGGGCAGGATCGGTGGGCGACTCGGCCCTCCCCGCCTTGCCGAACACCGATTTCACCTCCGGGAACGCCGCGAGCACGCGGTCTTGGCGCTGGAGCTGGCGCTTGGCCTCCTCGATCGAGAGCCCCGGCAGCGTGGTGGGCATGTAGAGCACGTCGCCCTCGTTCAGCGCCGGCATGAACTCGGTGCCGAGCCGCAGGAAGGGCGGCACGGCCGAGAGCACGGCGAAGAGGCCTATCGCGAGGGTGGTCTTCGGGCGCCGGAGCGCCACGAACACGAAGGGCCGATACACGGCCATGATGGCGCGTGAGACCGGGTGTTTGTCCTCGCTGGGGATCTTCCCGCGCACGAGCAGATCGCGCAGCGCCGGGGCGAGGGTGATGCTCACGAGCGCCGCCGCGAGCATCACGAAGGTCGTGGTGTAGGCGAGCGGCTTGAAGAGTCGGCCCGCCTGGCCGTTCAGCCCGAACACGGGAATGAACGACAGCGCGATGATGACGAGGGAGAAGAAGATCGCGGGGGTGACCTCCTTGGCGGCCTGGTGGAGCAGCCGCTTGCGCCCCTCCTCGTCGAGGCCGGGCGGCGCGTGCTCGAGCTTCTTGTGGCACGCCTCGATCATCACGATCTCGGCGTCCACCGTCGCGCCGATGGCGATGGCGATGCCCCCGAGGCTCATGATCGTGGCCGGGATGCCCAGCGCCCTCATGGGAATGAACGCGAGCAAGACCGCGATAGGCAAGCTGATGATGGGGAGCAGCGCGCTGCGAAAGTGAAAGAGGAAGAGCACGATGACGAGGCTCACCGTGACGGCCTCCTCGAGCAGCGCGCCGCGCAGGGTCTTGATGGCGCGCTCGATGAGCGACGAGCGGTCGTACACCGGCACCACCTCCACGCCCGGCGGCAGGCTGGGGCCGAGCTCGCCGAGGCGGGTCTTCACGCGCTCGATGACCTGCAGCGCGTTCTCGCCGTAGCGCGCCATGACGATCGCGCCCACGGTCTCGCCCTTGCCGTCGAGCTCGGCGAGGCCCCGGCGGAGATCGGCGCCGAAGCGCACCGCGCCCACGTCGCCCACTCGCACCGGCGCGCCGCCGGGCCCCGCGCGAATGGCGATCTCGGAGAGCTGCGCGAGGTTCTCCAGGTAGCCCCGGCCACGCACGAAATACTCGCGGCCGCTCATCTCCAGGAGCCTGCCCCCCACCTCGCCGTTCGAGCGGCGAATGGCGTCGGCGACGTCGGACACGCCGAGCCCGTACGCGCGCAGTTTGTCGGGGTCGAGCGTGACCTGGTATTGCCGCTCGTACCCGCCCACGGTGGCCACCTGCGCCACGCCCGGCACGCTCTCGAGGGCGAATCGAAGGGTGTAGTCTTGCAGCGTGCGCAGCTCGGCGAGGTCGTGTTTTCCCGTCTTGTCGACGAGGGCATACTCGTACACCCAGCCGATGCCCGTGGCGTCGGGGCCGAGCACGGGCGCCACGTCCGCGGGGAGCTTCGCCTGAATGCCGCTCATGTACTCGAGCACGCGCGAGCGCGCCCAATACACGTCGGTGCCCTCCTCGAAGAGCACATACACGAACGACATGCCGAACATCGAATACCCGCGCACCGCGGTGACGCGCGGCGCGGCGAGGAGCGAGCTCGAGATGGGATAGGTGATCTGATCTTCGACGAGCGTGGGCGAGCGCCCCTTCCACTCGGTGAACACGATGACCTGTGGGTCGGAGAGATCCGGGATGGCGTCGAGCTGCACGCCCTTCGCGGAGGCCACGGCGAAGGTGACGAGCGCGACGTAGAGCATGAGCACGAACCAGCGGTATTTCGCGGACAGCTCGATGATTCGACCGATCATCGGCTACCTCCACGGGCGCGGGATCGCGCGCTTGCAGTCGGCTTCCATCGTGCCCATTCCCTTGTGCACCACCTCGCACTTGCGGCACTCGGCGTGCTTGTCGGGGTACTTGAGCGCGTCGAAGTCGGCGTCGCAGGCGGAGGCGGGGTCGCCCGGGCCGGCGTCGCCCGCGGCGCGCTGCGGCGCCGTGATCGCCGCGCGGAGGCGGCTCTCGGAGTCGATGAGGAACGTGGCGCCCGACACGACGCGCTCGCCCGCGGCCACCCCCGAGGCGAGCACCACGCGGTCCCCCTCGGAGCCCGCGACGACCACGGCCCGCGGCGAGAAGCGGCCGTCGGGCTCCGAGACGAAGACGTACGTGGCGGCCCCCGTGTCCACGAGCGCGTCGCGCGGCGCGGTGAGCGCCCGGCGTGGCGGGGCGCTGATCTCGAGGGTGCCGTACTCGCCCGGCACGTAGACGCGCCCCCCCTTGTTGGGGAGCTGCATGCGCACCCGCCGCGTGCGCGCGTCCGCCGTGACGAGGGGGTAGAGGAGATCGATCTTCCCGGAGGCCGCGTCGGCCGCGTGCCCTGCTGGCACGAAGCGCGCCGCGGCGCCCACGGGCACGCGCTGCAGGTCGTACGAGAGGACCTCGCCCAGTACGTACACCCGGGAGAGGTCTTGGATCTCGAAGAGCGTGGCGCTCGGCGTCACGTAAGAGCCGACGACGACGGCCTTCTTGGCGACGAAGCCGGCGCGCGGGGCGACCACGACGACCGCGCGCATGGCCTCGCCCTTCTGGAGCACGCGGTCGATGTCCGCCCGGGTCATGCCGAGCAGCTCGAGCTTCACGCGCGCGGCGCTCGGGACCGAGGCGTCGGCGGCGCCGATGCCCGCCCCCGCCCACGCGCGGGTCGCGAGCAGCTCCTCCTGCGCCTGGAGCAGCTCGGGGCTGTAGAGCGACGCGAGCGGCTGCCCCGCGGCGACGAGGACGCCGGTCTCGGAGACGTGCAGGGCCTCCACGAAGCCCGCCGTGCGCACGTGGACCTCGGAGGCGCCCTGGTCGGGCGCGCCGACGACCGCGGTCACGCGGAGCGCGCCGGAGAGCTCGCGCTCGTCCACGAGGGCAGTCCGCACTCCGATCGATTGGATACGATCGAGGGAGAGCTTGAGGCTGGCGGTGCCCGGGGGCAGCGTCGGCGGCGCGGCGCCGGCGTCCGCGGGTGGCTCGGCGGCGAGCGCCCCCGGAGGGATGAGCTCGAGCTTCATCTTGCACGAGGGGCAAGTCCCCGGCTTGGAGGAGCGCACCTCGTGATCCATCGGGCACCAGTAGGTGAGCGGCCCGCCGTCATCGACGATCACGATGGGCTTGCTGGCCGCCGCCGCGTGGACGTGCGCGGCGGCCGCGTCGCCAGCGCTCCGCTCCTCGGAGATCGGCTCGAGGTCCATATGGCAAATAGGGCACTCGCCGGGCTCGGCCGAGACGATCTCGGGGTGCATCGGGCACTGGTACTTTGGCGCCTCGGCGACGGCCGCGCGGGGCGACAGCTTCTCCTCGGCGAACGAGGCCCACATGCCGATGGCCAGCGCCGCGCTGAGGAGCACGAGCCCCCAGCGGAGGAGCCCCATCGCGCGGGCGAAGCGGGGCGGCGGCTCG
>CAZHGG010000543.1:0-4996 GCA_964531755.1 uncultured Polyangiaceae bacterium | reverse complement strand
CGCCGGTCGTCCCGTGGCGCGTGCGCGCACCCGAAGCGGCGCTCGCCCCGCGCTACGTGGACGGCGCGGTGCCCGCGTGGGCGAAATGGACCGCGGCTGGCACCGTCACGGCCGTGGTCGCGGGCGTCGTGCTCGTCGCCGCGGGCGCGCTCGAGTCGGCGCCGCGCGCGACCCGGTTCAGCTACGGCGGCCTCGTCGAGCGCTGAAAAACGACCGCGCCCTCGCGTTCGCGGGAAGACGCGGGGGCGTTCAGGTGTCCTCCCCACAGACCCCGGCGGCGCCCTCGCGGCGCCCCGCAGCGAAAGGAGCCGAGGCGCCGCGCGCCACCCAGCAGACACTCCCTGTTTCTCCTGTTCTCCCCGCGGGGACGCTCGGGCCACGAGGCCGGCGTCCCCGCTCATTTTTTCTCGCCAGGACCGCGCGATGGCGCCCACGCCCACGGTTGCGGAGGCCCGGGGTCGTCGTTACCGTGACGAGAGCGCGAGATCCTCCCGGCTCGACCCACGTATTAGAACGGCTGCCGCGGCCCCCCGCGGCTCCAAAAGGAACCACCCCCCCATGGCGCATGGCCCCGAGCTCGATTTCGCTTCGTTCGTGAACCAAATGAAGGGCGATCGGGTGGGCGGTGGGCCCGAGTCGACCGGGCACGACTACAGCTACATCCTCGACCGACAGACCCGCGCCGCGTTCGAGAAGGTGCGGCCCGTCGAGCTCGCGGTCGCGGCGACCGTGCGCATGTTCAAGCAGGTGTGGCGCGGCCAGCTCCTCGGCAGCGCGGTGAAGGTGAGCGAGCGCCAGTTCCCTCGCATCCACAGCATCACGAAGCACTGCGCGGACACGCTCCACATCCCGACGCCCACGGTCTACCTGGTGTCGAACCCCAGCCTGAACGCGGCCACTTACGGCACGAACGAGGACGCGTTCATCATCGTCCACTCCGCCCTGGCCGACGCGTATTCGGACGAAGAGCTCCTCACCGTGATCGGGCACGAGTGTGGGCACATCCACAACTCCCACGTGGTCTACCTCACGGCGCTGCACTACCTCACGCGCATGGCCGGCGTGTTCCTGTGGTGGGTGGTCGAGCCCGCCGTCATCGCGCTGAACGCCTGGTCGCGCCGCGCGGAGATCACGTGCGACCGCGCGGGCATGCTGTGCAGCAAGGACCTCACCACGTCGTCGCGCGCGCTCGCCAAGCTCGTCGTCGGCTCGCGCAAGCTCTTCGAGGACTTCAACCTGGAGGCCTTCCTCGAGCAGTACGAGGAGAGCAAGGACAGCCTCGGCCGACACATGGAGAACTTCGCCACGCACCCCTACCTGCCGAAGCGCATCCTCGCGATGCGGACGTTCGCCGAGAGCGAGCTCTATCGAAAGGCCGCGAAGCTGCCGGCTGGCGGGCTGTCGATGTCCGAGGTGGACGACCGCGTGCGCGCGCTCCTGAAGGACGACGCCTGACGAAGTCGTTGCGCTCGCCCCCCGGGCGATCGACCATCGGCCTCTCCGCTCCGACGAGCACGGGCTTGCTCTGCGCCACGGCGCCTGCCGCTCACGCGGTGACACCATCCGAAACACGAGGGACCCCCACGTCATGATGCTCGAGGCATTTTTCGAACGAAAAGGCGAAGTGAAGAAGGCGCTCTCGGCGCTGAGCGACGTGGCGGAGAAGGTGGGCGCCAAGAGCCTGCGCGAGCGGGTGGAGCGCGATCTCGTCAAGAAGCTCGACGAAGACCGCTTCCACCTCGTCGTCGTCGGGGAGTTCAACCACGGCAAGTCGAGCTTCGTGAACGCGCTGCTCGGCGAGAACGCCCTCGCCGTCGGCGTCACCCCCACCACGGCGGCCATCCACCACCTGAAGTACGCGGAGGCCCCCGAGGCGCAGGTCGTCTACGCCTCTGGCAGGCGCGAGACCATCCCCTTCGCGGACGCCAAGAAGTTCGCGGTCGGCGGGCCCGAGAGCCCCGAGAAGGTCGATTTCCTCGAGATCGGCTACCCGGCCCCCATCCTGAAAGAGCGCATCCTGCTCGTCGACACGCCCGGCGTGAACGACCTGTCGCTGCAGCGGTCGGACATCACCTACAGCTACATCCCCCGCGCAGACGCGGTGCTCTTCCTCCTCGACGCCGGGCAGATCCTGAAGGAGAGCGAGCGCATCTTCTTGCAGGACAAGCTCCTCAAGGCCTCGCGCGACAAGATCGTGTTCGTCATCACCAAGTGGGACATCCTCTCGGTCGAGGAGCAGACCGAGGCGCTCCAGTACGCCAAGACCCAGCTCGCCAACCTGGTGCGCGACCCCCTCGTGTTCCCCATCAGCGCCGAGACCGCGCTCGCCGGCAAGGCCGAGGAGAGCGGCATGCCGCAGCTGCTCGCGCACCTCACCACGTTCCTGGCGGAGGAGCGCGGGCGCATCTTGCTCGACAACGCGCTCGGCGAGGGCGTCAACGTGGGCGCGCTGCTCGCGAAGGGCGTCGACGCGAAGCGCCGGGCGGCCTCCATGAAGACCGAGGAGCTGCTCCGGCGCATCACCATGCTCGAGCAAGACCTCGCCGGCCAGGCGGGCAACATCGAGCAGCGCCGCATCAAGATCCGAGAGGAGGTCGCGGGCATCAAGGTGGGCGCGCGCAAGGACCTCGACCGCTTCGTCGAGGAGACCATCCGGCAGCTGCCCAACGTGATCGACGGCGCGAAGCAGGAGGACCTGAAGCAGTACCTCCCGGCGTTCCTCGAGGACACGTTCAAGAAGTGGGCGGAGGCCGAGGCCAAGGAGATCGGCGCCAAGCTCGAGGACCTCGCGGAGCGGACGATCGCGCTCGTCCGCGAGGACGCGAACGAGACCACGAGGCGCGTCATCGAGACCCTCGGCGGCGACGTGAAGCGGCTCGACGTGCAGATCGACACGTTCCGGTACGACGCGGGCATCGCGGCCCTCTTCGCGGTGGGCCTCGGGGTGATGTTCGTGAACGTGCTGGTCGGCGGCATCCTCACGCTCGCCGCGCCGGTGCTCGCCCTCGTCCTGCGCGATCGTATCGATGCAGAATACAAGAAGCGCGCGAAGGAGCTCGCGCCGGACGTCGTGCGGCAGGCAGCGGAGAAGGCCGCGCCCAAGCTCGACGAGATGATCGACGACTTCGCGACGCGGCTCGACGCCTGGGTCGTGACGGCGGGCGAGGAGCTGCACCGCGAGGTGCTCGAGGTGCTCAGCGCCGCGAAGGCCCAGCGGGAGACAGGCGAGAAGGACGTCGCCCAGGTGCTCGCGGAGGTCGAGACTCAGCAGGCCCTGCTCGACGAGGCGGTGGGAAACGTCGAGCGCATCCGAGCCGGCCTCTGGCAGCCCGACAAGGTCCGCGTCGCGACGAGCGCCGAGCCCGCCGCGGAGGCGCCCTCGCCCGCCGCCCCGTCCTGACGGCCGACCCTCGTCGGCCCCCCGTGTCGCCCTCCGCGCCCGCTCAGGGCGCTCGGGGGATGAGCACGCGCTGCTCGCCGATGCCCACGACCTGCACGGCGTCGGGCGGGAGCGCGCGCGCCTTCGCCTCGGCGAGGAACCGGGCCAGCGCGTCACCCGGCTTGTCGTTCGAGTTCACGAAGGTGTCGCGGTGGACGGGCACCACCCGACGCGCGCCGAGATCGAGGAACACCTGGACCGCTTCCTCGGGCCCCACGTGCGTCTTTCGCATGAAGGTGCGCGGCTCGGCGGGGCCGATCGGGAGCAGGGCCAGATCGAGCCCGGGGAAGCGCCGCCCGGTCTCGATGAACGCGCGCTCGTCGTACGCCGTGTCGCCGCCGAAGTACACCCGCAGGCCGTGGTACTCGACCACGTAGCCCGTGAAGGCGTCCAGCATCCACTCGGCGTCGATGCCATAGCGGAAGCCGACGTGCTTGACGGGCACGGCGGTCACGCGGAGGCCGTCGCGCTCCCAGGTCTCCCAGGTGCCGAGCTCGAACGCGTCGAACGAGAAGTCGGTGAGGTACGTGAGGCCGCCGCGGGGGAGCGCGAGGTGCCGCACGACGGGCTCGATGAGCTCGAGCGAGCCCAGCGACAGATGATCGGGGTGCATGTGCGAGATGAGCACCGCGTCCACTGGCGGCAGCGCGCTCGGCTCGAGGCCGGGCTCCACGAGGCGTCGCGAGACCTGGCCGACGGTTTCGGTGAACACGGGATCGGTGAGGACGACCTTGTCGTCGAGCTGCACGAGCGCGGTGGCGTGCCCGACCCACAGCACCGAGAGGCGCGCGTCGGCGCGGAGGGGCTGCGCGATCTTGTGCGGCACGCGGGCGGGCGTGCTCGTGAGGGTCGCGAGGTTCCGCGTGGCGATGGGGACCACCGCGCATCCGCCGAGGGCGAGCGAGGCCACGAGGAGCGAAGGCGCGAGCCGGGCCATCAGAAGTACCTCAGGCGGAGGGTGACCGAGGTCGACACGGGCGAGAGCGCCACGTTCGGCGACGCGGCGACGACGAGTCCGAAGACGCCGAAGACCGTGTAGAGGCCCGCCTCGTAGCGCGCCGCGCCCGTGCCCTCGAAGGAGGTGTAGGCCACGCCCACGGAGGCGCTCAGGTACTCGCCGCGGTGGAGCAGCGGCACGGTCGAGCGGACGCCGAGGTCGAGCAGCGTGGTCCCTCCGCGGTAGACCACCCACTCCGGCGAAGCGAACAGCTCGATCGAGCCCGAGTGCCGCACGACCGGCTCGACGACGAGCACCCGCCACGGCGAGAGCCTCCTGTGGATGCCGAACGAGTAGAGCAGCGGGGTCACGTACCATCGCAGGCCGAAGCGCCCGCCCTCCGATCCCGCCACGAGCTCGGGGCTCGGCACGAGCTGCGTGAGCAGCCACACGAGGCTGGGCGCGATCTGCGGCTCGCGCGCCAAGTACGGGTCCTGGGAGGGGGGCGAGAGCCCCACGACGGGGAGGGCCGGCGCCAGCGGCGGCGCCGGGGCAGGCGGAGGAGGGGCCGCGCGCTCGGCGGGCTCCGCCGGCTCCGCCGGCTCAGGCGGCTCGTCGTC
>CAZHGG010000542.1:2602-5003 GCA_964531755.1 uncultured Polyangiaceae bacterium | reverse complement strand
GCTGATGTCGCCGCCGTAACACTTCGCGGTGACGTCCTTGCGCAGGGCGCGCACGGTCTCGCGCGCGATGATCTTCCCGCCGATGGCCGCCTGGATGGCCACCTCGTATTGCTGTTGGGGCACGAACTCCTTCAGCTTTTCGGCGAGCGACCGGCCCCGGTTCTGCGCGCGCTCGCGGTGGACGATGATCGAGAGCGCGTCGAGCGGATCGCCGTTCACGAGCACGTCCACCTTGACGAGGTTGCCCGGGCGGTAATCGATGATCTCGTAGTCCATCGAGGCGTAGCCGCGCGAGACGCTCTTCAACTTGTCGTGGAAGTCGAAGAGCACCTCGCCGAAGGGGAGCTCGTAGACGATGATGAAGCGGTCGTTCGCCGCGGTCATGCCGAGCTGCGTACCGCGCTTCTCCTGGCACAGGGTGAGCACGGCGCCCACGTACTCCTGCGGCACGTGGATGCTCATCTTGACGAACGGCTCCTCGATGCGCTCGATGTCCTGCGGCGGCGGGAGCTTCGCGGGGTTGTCGACGCGTACGTAGTCACCGTTGTGCTTGTAGACGTTGTAGACCACCGACGGCGCGGTGGTGATGAGGTCGAGGTTGAACTCGCGCTCGAGCCGCTCCTGGATGATTTCCATGTGGAGCAGCCCGAGGAACCCGCAGCGGTAGCCGAAGCCGAGCGCCTCGGACGAGTCGGGCTCGAACGAGAACGCCGCGTCGTTCATCTGGAGCTTGTCGAGGGCGTCCCGCAGGGACGGGTAGTCGGACGAGTCGGTGGGGAAGATCCCCGCGAACACCATGGCCTTCACGTCCTTGAAGCCGGGCAGGGCCTCGGCCGCGCGCAGGCGCTCGAGCGCGTGGGTGATCGTGTCGCCCACCTTCGCGTCGTGGACGCTCTTGATGTTCGCCGCGACGAAGCCGACCTCGCCCGGGCCGATCTCCTCGAGGGCCACGGCGAAGGGCTGGAAGCTCCCGAGCTCCGTGACCTCGTATTCGGTCTTGGTGGCCATGAAGCGGATCTTCTCGCCCTTACGGAGGGTGCCGTCGACGACCCTCACCATGACCATCGCCCCGCGGTAGGAGTCGTACCAAGAGTCGAAGATGAGGGCGCGGAGCTTTCCGTCGGGGTTGCCGCGCGGCGGCGGCATCTTCTTCACGATCTGCGCGAGGATGTCGGGCACGCCGACGCCGGTCTTCCCGCTGCAGCGCACCGCCTCCGAGCAGTCGAGGCCGATGACCGACTCGATCTGCTCCTTCGTGCCCTCCACGTCGGAGGAGGGGAGGTCGACCTTGTTGAGCACCGGGAGGATCTCGAGCCCCTGGTCGATCGCCAGGTACACGTTGGCCAGGGTCTGGGCCTCGACCCCCTGGGTCGAGTCGACGACCAGGATGGCGCCCTCGCAGGCGGAGAGGCTCCGCGAGACCTCGTAGTTGAAGTCGACGTGGCCCGGCGTGTCGATCAGGTTGAACTGGTAGACCTCGCCGTCGTCGGCCTTGTACTTGAGGCGGACGTTCTGCGCCTTGATGGTGATGCCGCGCTCCCGCTCGATGTCCATCTTGTCGAGGAACTGCTCGCGCGACTCGCGCTGGGTGAGGGCGCCGGTGACGTCGAGGATGCGGTCGGCCAGGGTGCTCTTCCCGTGGTCGATGTGCGCGATGATCGAGAAATTGCGGATCTTGGACTGAGGCGTGGGCATGGGCGCGGTGCCTTATAGCCGAAGCGCGTCGCCCGCGCCGCTCATCCACGCGCCGCACGCGCCGCGCCACACGGCGGGCGCCCGCTACCGGGGCGGGTCTTCCCCGCCCGCGCCGCCGAGGTCGGCGGGCTCGGCCTCACGCGGGCGCGGTCGCCGGTCGTCCCCGAGGGGGAGCTGAGCGTCGAGCGTCTCCCCGAGCGGGAGCTGTCCCGGCAGCAGGTGCTGGTAGCGCCGCAGCACGAGGTCGATCCCCTCGCGAATGTAGACGGCGACGGGCACCTTCGTTCGCTCGTGGAGGAGCTTGAGCTGATCGCTCTGCTCCGGAGTGACGTAGATGGTCGTGCTGATCTTCTTGCGCATGGCGGGACCGTGCAAGGGCAGGCAGAGCAGGGGACGTGGCGGCGGGGTCGGGGCGTCCGAGCACCGCGCGCAGGAACGAACATACACTACGTGAGCATACGTGACCGTCAAGCGAGTTTCTGTGAGGTCAATTCTTCAACATTAGATTGTAAGTGACCAATATAACACATAAAAACACTGTAACAGGGTCGGTTCCGCTCGACACAAACAGATTTGTCGCGCGGGGAAGCTTGCTCCGCGAGCGCGACCACGAGTAGAGTGTCGACGCTCGGCTGGCCGACACGAGGGGTGTGGAGCGCGGGTAGCTTGGAGTCGAGGAGGATGCGAGTGAACGACCGAAGCCCGA
>CAZHGG010000542.1:0-2502 GCA_964531755.1 uncultured Polyangiaceae bacterium | reverse complement strand
TGGAGCGCGGGTAGCTTGGAGTCGAGGAGGATGCGAGTGAACGACCGAAGCCCGAGGCGGGCATGGCACGGGGTCCGAGCGGGAGCACTCTTCGTTACGCTCTGCGCGAGCGCGTGGTCCGCGGCCGGGTGCGAGGCCTCGGAGGCGATCGTCGCTGGCAAGCGCGATCCGTCGCTCGTGCGCAACACCGCGATCGTCCACGAGCCGTGCGACGCCAAGTCCGGTCAGGTGCAGGCGATGGACGCCAACCTCGACGGGAAGCCCGAGATCCAGCGCGTGTACCGCGGTGGGGTGGAGGTGTGCCGCATCTCCGACCTGAACGGCGACGGGCGCCCCAACATGTTCGAGTACTTCGCGCAGGACGGCACGACCGTGCGCCGCCGCGAGTACGACTACGACGACAACGGCGTGGTCAACGAGATCGAGACCTACGAGGGCGGGCGCCTCACCCGGCGCGAGATGGACACGACCAACCAGGGCCGCATCGACACGTGGGACACGTTCGACAGCGTCACCGGGAAGATCGCCAAGCGAGAGCGCGACAGCTCGCTCGACGGGCGGGTCGACCAGTGGTGGGTGTGGAAGGGTGACACCGTGGACGTGGCGATCGACCGCGACGGCGACGGCAAGCCCGACCCCGAGGCCAGCCTGCTGATCGGCCCGAACGGGCAGCCCGCGAACCCCGGCCCGCAGAAGGCGGCGGCGCCCGCGACCGACGCCGACGGAGGAGCAAAATGATCTCGAACGCGCGAGTAGCGCTCGGCCTGAGCGCCGCGACCTTGGTTTGCGCGGCGCTGGCGGTGGGCGTCGGGGGCTGCGGCGGCTCCGAGACGCGCGCCGAGGTGGCCGCGGGCGGGGCCTCCAACCAGGCGGCCTGGCCTTCCGACGACCGCTCCATGTGCAACTACAAGGGCAAGCCCGACCTCGAGGTGAACGAGACGGCCGGCCCGGGCGCGCTGCGCCCCAACGTGCGCCGCGTGTACCGCGTCTTCGGCGCGGCCGGGGAGGCCTCTCGCAAGGCGCTCGTGTGCCGCGAGGCCGACACCAACCTCGACGGCATCAAAGACGTGGTGCGCACCTTCAACGCCAAGGGCGAGGCGGTCCACGAGGAGAGCGATCGCAACTACGATGGCCGCGTCGACGTGTGGATCAACTTCGTCGAGGGGCGCCTCGCGCAGGAGCAGGTCGACACCAACCTCGACGGCAAGCCCGACGTCTGGAAGTTCTACGTGGAGGGCAACCTCCAGCGAATTCGGCGCGACCGGAACTTCGACGGCAAGCCCGACGTGTGGGAGATGTACCGCAACGGGAAGCTCGAGCGCATGGGCATCGACGAGACCTTCGATGGCCACGTCGATCGCTGGGACCGCGACGAACAGCTGAAGGCCGAGCAAGAGGCGGTCGAGGCGAAGGCGCTCGAGGCGATGGAGGCGGCGAAGGACGGCGGAGCTGCCCCGAACGCCGCCGACGCCGGCCCTCCTCCTCCACCGGCGAAGAAGGGCGACGCGGGCGCGAGCCCGCCCTAAGCCCGACCTGCGGCACGCCGGACGCCCGCGCCGCTTAGGGGGCGTGGGCGTCGTCGTGTTCGGTGCGCGCCGGAGGGCGGTCGCGTGCTAGAGGCTCCGCATGGCACTCGAGCGACTCCAGAAGATTCTCGCGCGCGGCGGCGTCGCCTCTCGCAGGGCGACCGAAGACATGATCCGCGCCGGCCGAGTGCGCGTGAACGGGCGCGTGGTGACGGAGCTCGGCACGAAGGCCGACCCGCGGGACGACAAGGTGGAGCTCGACGGAAAGCGGGTAGTCGCCGAGGACGCCGTGTACGTGCTCTGCCACAAGCCGCGCGGCGTCGTCTCGACCATGAGCGATCCCGAGGGGCGACCCACGGTGGCGACCATGCTCTCCTCGTTCGATGCGCGGCTCTTCCCGGTCGGTCGGCTCGACTTCGCGACGAGTGGCGCGCTGCTCGCGACCAACGACGGAGCCTTCGCCGACGGGCTGCTCCACCCGAAGCGCGCGGTGCCCAAGACCTATGTCGTAAAAGTGAATGGAATCATGGAGAAGGAGCACCTCGATCGCTGGCGGCGGGGGCTCGAGCTCGACGACGGCCTCACGCAGCCGGCCGAGGTCAACTTCCTCCGCCACGAGGGCGACAAGACCTGGTTCGAGCTCACGATCAAGGAAGGGCGCAACCAGCAGATCCGCCGCATGGGGGAGGCCAGCGGGTTCCTGGTCATGCGCCTGTCCCGCGTGGCGTTCGCGGGGATCACCACCGAGGGGCTGCCCCCCGGCGGCGTGCGGCCGCTCACTCGTGACGAGCTCGGCGCGCTGAAGAAGAGCTACGGAGTGCCCAAGAAGCTGCCGACGACCTCGGACCTGGCCCGCGCCCGGGAGGAGGCCTCGGGGCCACGCCGCGCCGCGCGACGTCCGACGGCCCAGCGACCCGACGGCGCGGGCGCCGAGCCAGGCCCCCGCCCGCGACGCCCCGGCGAGGACGCGCTGATC
>CAZHGG010000541.1:0-5004 GCA_964531755.1 uncultured Polyangiaceae bacterium | reverse complement strand
ACGCGCGCCCCGTCGAGCCAGAGCCCGTCGGCGTCGAGGCGCACGGCGCCGGCGCGGCGCAGCGTGCCGAAGCGCACGGTCGCCGCGAGCACGAGGAGACCCGCCACGGCGAGCGCGACGGCCGCCACCACGGCGCCGCCCGGGCCGTCGAACCACGGGGAGAAGCGGGCCAGCGCGACCAGCGCGCCGCCACCGAGGAGCCCGAGCGGGACCCAGCCCCGGGTGAGGCGCACCTCCGTCGTCGCCGCGTAGGCCCCGCCTGCCATGATCTCGAGCGTACCCCAACGGCTCGCGGCCAGCCGCGGAGTGAGCGCCCTAGATGGGGTCGCGAAAGAGCACGTCGTGCGCGTAGAGCGCGCGCAGCTCCGACAGAGAGGGTGCGAGGTCCTGGAGGTCGAAGGCGGTCGGCGCGTCGAGCGTCACGACCCTGAAGTGCCACGGGCGCCCCCCGGAGGGGAAGGCGCCGTGTCGCCGCCGTCGCCTCAGCAGTCGTGGCTCTCCGCGCAGGTGGGGCCGCGCTGGAACGGCACGCTGTCTTGGTGGACGACGGTGCGGAGGCAGCTGACGCCGTCCAGAGAGAAGCAGAACTGCTCGCGCCGGTACCACTCGATGCCTCCCGAGGCGTCGACGCGCAGCGCGGGGAGGCGCTCACGGAGCACCAGGGTCTTGCCGTCCGCCAACACGCCGAGGTCGCGCAGGCTCTTGCCGAGGTCGGTCGAGCGGTGAGCGTCGAGGTCGACGCGGTGCAGCTCGCCCCCCATCCCGTCCCAGCTCGCGGCGAGAGAGAACACGCGCTGGCCGTCGCCCATCTGCACGAAGCGGTCGAGCCGGGCCGCGTCACCGGAGAACGGCGTGTACTTCTTCGCGTCGAGGTCGAACGCGCCAAAGAGCGAGTCTTGCTGGCCGAACACGCTGAAAGACACGGTGATCCGGCCGCTCGTGTCGATCGTGGCCTTCACGCTGGCCTCGCCGCGCACGTTCTGGACCGTCGCGTCGACCAAGAGTTGCCGCCCGCTCTTGGCCATCGCGAACCTCGGGAGCACGTTGCCCACGGGGGTGAGGGTGAACGCCAGGGACCGCGGCTCGATCGTCATGATGTGGAACTGCGCGCCGCTCTTCGCCGGGATCTGCGCCTTGTCGTCGAACATCGACTCGTCGATCCGCTTCATGTCCAGATAGGCCACGATCCGCGAACCTCCCTCGTCGGAGACGACCGGGCCGAACCCAGGGAGGTTCTTGACGAAGGCGGGCCCGGACGGGGCGAGGTCGATGACGCTCACGGGGTCGGGGTTGGTCCACGTTTGCGTCGCGTTGCTCGCGCGCCCCTCCTCGCAGAAGGTGGGAGAGAGGAAGCCGCGGCTTCCGTCGGGCAGCACGAGCACCGGCGCGGTGCAGTTCGGCACGGTGATGGCCTTCTCGGCGAGGGTCGCGAGGTCGAAGTCCACCACGGCGGTGTTCGGCGCGTGGTCGCGCCACGTGGTCGACCCGACGACGAGGGCGCGGTTCGTCCCGGGGACGAACGTGAGCTCCGTGGCGGGCGTGCCGAGCGGCACGGCGCCGCGCACGTCGCCGCTCGTGGCGTCGAGGACGAGCACGCGATCATCGTCGCCCAGGACGAGGCTCTTCTCGTCGGTCGACAGCCGCGCGAGGCGCGCCCCGCCGCCCGACTTGAACGCCGGCACGACACGCCATTTCGGGGTGAGCGTGCGCAGGTCGTAGCGGACGACGCCAGCGCGCGCGGGCAGGACAGCGAGGCCGAACTCGCCCGATTTGGAGAAGACGAAGCGCTCGACCTGCTCGGGCAGCTCGCGCGCCTTCCCGGCCTCCACGTCGAGGAGCACGGTCGTCTGGTTGCGCTGCGCGAGCACGAAGCGCCCATCCGGCGAGACGATCATCGCGCCCGTGAGGAGGGCCTCGCCCTGCTCGCCGCCGTTCGTGCGCTCGTTGATGTTCGCGCCTCCCTGCGGCTCGCTCCCGGGGAGCGTGCACGCGGCGAGGGCGGTGAGTCCGAAGAGCGAAGCGAGCGCGGTGAATTTCATGGGGACCTCCAGGGTGGGGCTTGCGGGGGTCTTCACGCCTCAGCACTCACCGTGCCAGCGCGCGATCGCCGGCGACTTGGCGTGCCGCCCGCGCGAGGGGGAGCGCGCGCGCGCCGACACGCGAGTCGCGCACCTGTGAACGCGCGGCGACGGCGGGGCGCAGCGCCCGCCAGGTGGCTGCTACTGTGGTGGGATGTGCGGTCGGCTCGTCGCGAGTGATCCAGCGGCGCTGGTGGAGGGGTGGTCGCAGACGCGCCTCGTGCCGAGCTTCGAGGAGCTCGCGGGGCTCGCGAGCTACAACGTGGCCCCTTCCCAGCGCATCCTCGTGCTGCGCGCGGGCCCGCGCGGGCGCGAGCTGACCCTGGTTCGATGGGGGCTCGTACCGCCCTGGGCGAAGGACCCGCGCGTCGGCAGCGCCATGTTCAACGCCCGCTCCGAGACGGTCGCGGAGAAGGCCGCGTTCAGAGAGGCCCTCCGCCTGCGCCGCTGCGTCGGCCTCGCGAACGCGTTCTACGAGTGGAAGCGCGAGGGGGGTCGGAAGGTGCCCTACCGCGTGGTGACGGCGGGCGTGATGATGCTCGCAGGCGTGTGGGAGCGCTGGGAGGGGCGAGGGGGAGAGGTCGTCGAGTCGGCCGCGATCCTCACCCGCCCGGCGGGCCCGGGGCTCGCCGCGATCCACGACCGCGAGCCCGTGATGTTCGCCACGCGCGCGCAGGCGCTGCGGTGGATCGAGCCCGGCGCGACCGACGTGGCGGGCCTGCTCGCGCAGCTCCGCCCGGCCGGCCCGTCCGTCGACCTCATCGAGGCGAACGCGAAGGTGGGCCGCGCGGGGGAGGACGGCCCGGAGTGCCTCGTGCCCGACGCGTCGGGCGGCCAGCTCGGCCTGTGGTGAGCCGCGGGCTACTGCGCCAAGGAGACGTCTGCCACGTCGACGCCTAGCGCCCCGAGGCGCTGCACCTTCACGCGATCGGTGGCCATCGAGTACACGAGGTCGTCGACGAACACGCTGCGCTTCACCTCCGACGTGGCGTGGCTCCACCAGGTGCCGCAGCCGCGCGCGTCGCGGGCGCGCGCGTGGGCCACGCCGCCAAGGCGCTCGAAGCCCGTCGCCTCGCTGACGCGGTAGACCGACAAGCCCGAGAACGCGACCTCCGTGCCGGCCACGCCGTCGCCGCCCCGCTCGCACTGCGTGACCGGGAGCGCGAGCAGCCCGCGCTCCGGCAGGTAGTTGAACGCGAGGTGGTCGGTGGCGGCGGTCGAGCTCGAGCCGCGCGAGCCGATCTTCTCGCGGTGGAGGAGCTTGGGCGCGGTCGGGCTCGTCACGTCGAAGAGCTGGAGCAACAGGCCGTCGAAGGTCGCGTAGTCGCCGTGGTCGTTCGCGTCGAACCCGACCGAGAGCAGGCGGTCGCGCGACACCCGGTGAAGGTAGGTGGAGAACCCCGGGATCTTCAGCTCCCCGAGCACACGCGGGCGCCGCGCGTCGGCCAGGTCCACGACGAATAGCGGATCGGTCTTCTTGAAGGTGACGAGGTAGCCCCGGTCGTCGTCGAACCGGATCGCGCGGAGGTCCTCGCCCCGCGCCAGGTGCTCGAGCGCGCCGATCCGCGCGAGGCCCCCGGGGCCCTCGCGGAGGACGGTCACCTGGCTCTCGACCTTCGGGTCGGGCACCTTCCCGCGCGTGGTCGCCATCCGAAGATCGCCCTGCCACTCGTCGAGGGCGAACGGGCTGAGCACGTGGCCGGGCACCGTGCCGCTCGCCACGTAGCGCGTGTCCCCCGGGACCGACCCCAGGCGGAACTTGTGCACCTCGGTCGCCTCGCTCACGGAGGGCTGATCGTCGTACCAGGGGGCCCCCGGGCGCCGCCGCCGGTGCGTCGCGAGGTAGAGCGCGTTGGAGGACGCGAACACCACGCCGGGTCGGCTGCGCACCGTCGCTGAGGCGGCGGGGGACGACGCGTCGGCGAGGTCGAACGACACGACCGACGTAAAGGTGTGCGCCGCGTCGAAGCGGCTCTCCAAGAGCCCCGCGCAGAGCTCCTTCGTGACGCCTTGGTCGGTGATCGTCGGCAGCGACGTCGAGGCTCGGATGAGCCGCTCATTCTTGGCGCGCAGCGCGAAGAACTTCGCGTTCACGACGCGCTCCTCCGTGCCGCACTCGGGCACGTCCTCGGGCCAGGTGGCGAAGTCGGCGGTGGCTGTGTCGCCGTCGGCGACCACGGCGTGGACGGTGTGGCCGATGCGGCGGGCGGCCATGAGAGAGCCCGACAGGCCGATGGTGCGCACCCTCCGCGGCGCCGCGCGGTTCGACACGTCGAGCGTGGTGATGGTGGTCGAGCTGCCGTCGCCCGCGACCTCGCAGTCGTAGCCGTAGGTGCACCGCTCCGCGCCCTGCCGGGTCGAGGCGAACACCGCGACGCGATCCCCCTCGAGCACCATGTCGCGAGCGAACCCCGACAGGCGCGTGGTCGAGACCCTGCGCGGTCGCAGCGCCTCCAGGATGTGGAGCGCGCCGTTCGCGATCATGTACACGTACCGGCCGTCGGTCTTCACGATGTCCGGCTCGTCCACGCCGTCGACCTGCACGTTCGTCTTCGAGGTGAGCTTCGCGGCGCCGACCGAGCCGCTGCCGCGCCCGACCACCCCGGCCAAGCCGTAGCCGACGCTCCCGCCGTACGCGCCGACCCCGCTGCCGGTGCCGTAGGTGGGGCAGTCGCCGAGGAGCAAGCACCGCTCGCGCGCCTTGCGCTCGGCGTCGCGCCGGCGGTCCTCGGCCCAGCACTCGGGCTGGGCGTCGTGCCAAGCCTTGTATTCTGCATCCATCTTGGCGCGCATGTCCGCGAGCCGCGAGCGCACCGCCGCCGCGTGGTCGATGCAGCTCGACGGCGCGAGCAGCGCGGCGCTCGCGCTCGGTGGGGGCGTCGTCGCGGCCTGGGGCGCCGGGGCGCTGGGCGCGGTCGCGGCGGCG
>CAZHGG010000540.1:0-5007 GCA_964531755.1 uncultured Polyangiaceae bacterium | reverse complement strand
CGGCCCCTCGGCGGTCGCGCGGCTCACGTGGCCGTCCTTCTCGACGACCAGGGTCAGCACGACCGTCGCGTCGCCCGCCGCGGCCGCGGGGTACGCCACATCCTGCGGCGACGCCGGTGACGGCGGCACGACGGCCGGCGGCGTGGGGGGCTCGGCCGCCGCGGCGTGCACCGAGAGGCCGCCGAGCGCGAGCGCCCACGCGCACGCGAGCCACCGCGGCGGGCTGACCGTCGGCGGCGGGCGGGGCGAGCGCCGCGGACGGGGCGTGGGCAGGCGGAGCAAGCGAGGCAGGCGAGGCGGGCGAGGCAGGCGAGGCAGGCGTGGCAGGGGGAGCTCGTAGGGGTCGACAGGGCGGGCGGCCCTCCGTGGAGAACGTGGCGAGCGCGCGAGAAGTGGATCACGCGAATCGTGCCGGCGCGCCGGTTTCTTCACACGCCGCTCGAAATCTCCGCGCGCGCGTCCGTCCGCGCGGGCCGCGGTCACGGGGAAAAGCGACCTCTGAGGGGACCGACTCGCGCCGGCCGTTGGCCACGCGCGGAAACTCGGCTAGTCCTGCGTACGACGAACTCAGGGAGGATTGGTAAATGAAGCGTACTATTGTCTCGGTCCTTGGTGTGGCGCTCGCGGTGGTGTCGGTGGCGTGCAGCAGCGCGGCGGACGACATCTGCACGAAGGCCAGCCCGTGCGGCAACGACGTGCCCGCCACGCAGGCCCAGAAGGACCAGTGCATCTCCACGCTGAAGGCGAACGAGTCGAGCGCCTGCTACAGCGAGGGGATCTCCTACCTCCAGTGCCAGCAGAACAACATCGTCTGCGGCGGCGATCAGAAGACCGACGCGAAGCTCTCGGCGACGCAGATCGAGAACAACTGCAAGAACCAGCTCGCCGACGTGCGCTCGTGCTGCACGAAGAACCCGTCCGCGACCGTCTGTAAGTAGGCCGCGGCGCGCTCGGGCGCCGCCCATCCCGGCCGCTACAGCAGCCCCTGCTCGCGGTACCACGCCGCGGCGTCGCGGAGGGAGGTCGCGGCCGGGCGCGAGCGGTACCCGAGCTCCCGGGCGGCCTTGTCGCTCGACACCGCCACGCGCAGGCACGACTGGATGGCCATCTCCTCGGTCAGGAGCACGGGCGTGCCGCGCAGCGCGCCGAGCGCGTCGAGCGCCCGACCGAGCGTGCGCATGACCGGCGCGGGCAGCTTGGCGACGGGCGCGTGCCCGCCGACCTCCTCGGCGATGCGGCCCATGAGCTCGCTCACGGACATGGCCTCGCCGGCGAGGGCGTAGCGTTCGCCGGAGCGCCCGCGCAGCGCCGCGGCGAGGTGCCCGTCCGCGACGTCGCGCACGTCGCAGATCGTGCGCATTCCGTGGGTGGCCAGGTAGCCCGCCGGGCTCCGCGTGGCTCGGAAGAGGGGAAGCAGGTTGTGCTTGAAGTCCCACGGGCCAAAAATGGCGGTGGGGTGCGTCACCACCACCTCGAACGACGGGGTCGCGGCCGCGAGCGCGAGCTCTTCGGCGAGCCATTTGGTGTGGGGATAGACCCACCCGAGGTGGGCGAAATTGTAGGCGCAGCTCTCGTCGATGGTGACCACGGGTCCGCGCGTGGCGTCGAGGGGCTTGCCGAGCGTGGAGCCGCTGGAGGTGAAGACGAAGCGCCGCACGCCCTGGGCCTTGGCCCGCTCGATCATGACGCGCGTGCCCTCGACGTTGGTGCGGTGCACCTCGGCCCACACGGCCCGTGACATGCGGACGTCGGCCGCCACGTGGAAGACGTGCTCCGCGCCCGCCATGCCGCGGTCGAGCGCGTCCGCGTCGTGCAGGTCGCCGCGCACGGGCGTGACGCCGAGCTCGGCGAGGCCGCCCGGGAGCGACGCGCCGCGGACGAGGGCGGTGACCTCGGCCCCTCGCTCGCGGAGGGCGCGCGCCACGGCGTAGCCCAAGAAGCCCGTCGCGCCGGTCACGAACGCCCGCTTGCCGCTCCACTCGCCCATGGCGCCGCAGCCTACCACGCGCCCGCGCGAGCGCCGCGCCGTGCCCGGCGCGGGTGGACGCTAGGGCACCGCCGTGCCCTCGTAGTAGGTGCGCGCGAGCGCGACCGCGTCCTTGCCCACCTGCGCGCCGAGGCGGCGCCCGACGAAGTCGTCGGCCGAGATGTGGATGCCGCCCCAGATGCGCGACTGACCGGCCTGGTCGGACGCGTCGTAATACGAGGCCCACTGCAGGTGCACGTCGGCGGTGGGGCCTGTCTCGAAGACGAGGTACTTGTCCTTCGGGCAGACGAACTCGCCGAAGCCGCCAGGGAAATACGGGCTCCCGGTGAGCGCAGCGAGCACCTCGGCGCCGGCGCGGCTGAACGTGCTGTGCCCGGAGACGAAGCCGGGGAAGCCGGGCGTGACGAAGTTGCGGCGCTGGTAGGGCATCCAGTCGACGCCGCGCACCCAGCCGACCCCGGAGAACTCGGTGGTGTGGTCGCCGGGTTCGCCTCGCCACGTCTTGATGGCGATCTGCCCCACGAAGAGCGAGAGGTTCGCGTGGCGCTGGCCCGGAGCGGAGCTCTCCTTCGTGACCACCTCCACGAGGCCGGGCACGAGGGGCAGCCCGTCGGGCGAGTAGCTCGGGCCCGCGGGCTCGGACGACTGGCCCTTCTGCGACATGTAGCGCACCCACGCGATGGGGCGCCCGCGCGCCGCGCGCCGCTTGATGTCCCACGCGGTGATGGCGGCGTCGTGGACCGCGCCGTTGAGTGCAAGGTACACGTGAATGTCCCACGAGAGCGGGTCCAGGTCCGGGCCCGCGCCGAAGAGCTTGCGAGGTGGGTTGGGCGCGTCGGCGACGGAGTTCGCGAGCACGTTCCAGTGTCCTGGCGGTGTCTCGGACTTGGGGCCGTCGGCCCAGAACTCGGCGAGCACGCGGCCGAAATCGCCGCGCTTCGCCATCGCCGGCGCGTAGGGCTGGCCCGTGACGGGGTTCGTGGGGCGGCCCTTGCCGTCGTTCGCGCCGAGGGAGTTGTTGCCCACGGCTCCGGGCGAGGTGTCCATCGTCTCGCCGTCGTTGGGGTCGAGGTAGCTCGAGGTGCGGAGGACCTCGAGCACGAGGGGCTTCAGGTCGGGCCCGAAGTCGGGTGGTGGCCCGGGGTCGTGCCACGGCACGGTGGCCGACGCGCGCTTCAGCGCGAAGGGCCGCACGCCGCCCCAGGCCGAGCCGACGTACTCCTGCACGCCGGCCGGCAAGATGATGCCGTTCTGCGTGGCCGCGACCGACAGGTTCAGCGGCTGCCACGCGCTCGGGTTCACCATCGTCACGCCGGGTGCGTCGACGACGAGCGGCGGGTTCGGCGAGGTGTAGGGGGAGGGGTCCGCGTAGTCGCCGGCCTCGTTGGAGCCGTCCGCGTCGCCGGCGGCGAGCGCCGCCTTGGCCGCGCGGTTGCCGAGCCCGCGCGGCGTGTCGCCGAACTCGCTCGCGTCGGCCGGATCGTACCCGAGGTCCTTCATGACGGCGCGGTAGCACGCGAGCGACACGGCCCCGCCGTTCGCCTTCTTGTAGCGCCGCTCGAGCACGCGGAAGGCGGCGTACGAGATCGCCTCCTTGCGCGCGGCGGCGACGTCGGCCGCCGTCTGGCGCTCGTTCAGGAAGACCCCGTCGGCCGTGGTGTCGTACGCGGCCCACGCGTCCCACATGGCGGCGGACGCGTGGAACAAGTTCCGCGCGTGGACCGTCGGTCGCGGGAGATCGCGTCGGATGGACGCGAGCAGCTGCTCGTTCCACCGCCGCGCGATCGACTTGGTCGCCCCCGCGGTGATCACCTCCGCGGGGCACACGGCCTGCGGGACCTCACCATCGGGCCCGCCGGCGTCGGGCGCGGGCGTGACGATCCGCGGGAGCTCTCTGTAGCCGAAGTGCGCGACGCCGCCCGCCGTCAGCGCCGGCGACAGCACCTCGCCGCCGACCGCGAGCACGTCGCCCTCGGGGGCGATCCACGTGGCGTGGAACGACTGGACCTTCACGGTCGGCTGCGTCGCCGTCGGGAGGAGCTTCGCGCCGCCGAGCTTCATCTCGTAGACGAGCCCGCGCTCGCCAGCGGCGAACACGCGGCTGCCGCGCGCGAAGACGCCCTGGAGCAAGGCCGTGTCGCTCGGCGAGATGTCGCGCACGGCCTCCGTGGCCGCGTCGATCTCGAGGGCGCGCCCGTTCGACGCGCCACCCACCGCGTACACCTTGCCGCCCGTCCCGTGCACCGTGAAGAGGGTCTCGGTGAGCCCGCTCGGGACCACCTTGAACGCGCCGCCCTTCTTCTTGTGGAGGATCGTCCCCGCGCCGCCGACGGCCCACACGTCCTCACCCTCGCCCCACACCTTGAAGAGCCCAGGCGACTCCCCCTTGTCGGTCCGCGGGAGGTCGTCGGGGAGCCGCTCCTCCTTGAAGGACGTCCCGTCGAAATGCCAAACGAAGCCGTCGCGCCCGCTGGCCCCACCCACCGCGTAGACGTCGTTCGCCGCGAGCGCGTGCACGCCGAAGACGGTCTGCTTGGCCAGCCCCGGCGTGGGCATCCGCTCGAACTTGCCGCCCTGGTAGCGCAGCACCATGCCCGAGGCGCCCGCCATGAAGACGGGCCCGCCGGGGAGCGCGTTCACCCACCAGAGATCCCCGCGCTGGCCCGTGCCCAGGCGCGTCCAAGCGGCGCCGTCGAAGTGGTAGACCGCCGGGCCGGCGCCCTTGTCCGCGCCCACCACGTACACGTCGCTGCGCGACGCGCCGCTCACGGCGAGGAACGCGCTCGCCTGGCTCGTCGCGACGTCGCGCCACGTGCCGCTCTCGGGCGCGACGATGACGTCGGGCGCGCTCGCGTCGGGCGGCTCGACGGGGGTGTCGGCGGGGCAGCCGCCGAGGCCGGTCGCGAGCAGCGGGACGGCCGCCAGCGCGGCGAGGCGAACGGTCCGGGCGGACCGGGAGAGCTTGGCGCGGAGCCGTCGAGAGCGGAGCATGGACGCCCCTCAGACTAGCAAGAATCCTC
>CAZHGG010000539.1:2429-5007 GCA_964531755.1 uncultured Polyangiaceae bacterium | reverse complement strand
GTGATCGATCCGCGCGGCGCCGCCGACCTCGCCCCCCCGTCCTCGGGCCACGAGCCCGAGCCCGCCCCGGTGCCCGCGTCGGTCTTCCTCGCGACGGTCGACGCGCGGCCCTCGACCTCGCCCAGCGCGTCGCCCACCTCGAGCCTCGCCCTCGACGCCACGGTGTCGGCCGCCGCCCTCGCCGCGCTGCTCGAGCGGCTCGAGCCAGCGACGGCCGGCCCCTACTCGACCGTGCTGCCGTACCTCGAGCTCCGCGACGGACAGCTCCGGGTGAGCCAGCGCGTGCGGCCGCGGTACGAAGAGGTGCGGCGACTCGGGGCGGGCGGCATGGGCGAGGTGGTCCTCGCGCGCGACAACGACATCGGGCGCGTGGTCGCCGTCAAGCGGCTGCTCCCGCACCTCACCGGGGACGCCACCGTGGCGCGCTTCGCCGAAGAGGTCCGCACCGTCGGCCGCCTCGGTCACCCGGGCATCGCGCCCGTGCATGACGTGGGCGTCGACGAGCGCGGCCAGCTCTTCTTCGTGATGAAGTTCGTCGACGGTGACACCCTGGAGTCGATCATCGCGCAGCTCGCGGCGGGCAGCGCCGAGGCGCACGCGCGTTACCCGTTCGAGCGCCGCGTGCAGATCGTGATGGCCCTGCTCGAGGCGCTCGCGTACGCGCACGACCACGGCGTGGTGCACCGCGACCTGAAGCCGGCGAACGTGATGATCGGCCCCTACGGCGAGGTGGTGCTCATGGACTGGGGCGTCGCGAAGATCGCCGGCGAGGGCACGCCCGACCTGCCCGTCAGCCCCGAGGTGGAGGCGGAGCTCGCCAAGAGCGGGCGCCTCCACGTGACGCAGCAGGGGGCGCTCGTGGGCACGCCTCTCTACATGTCGCCCGAGCAGGCCACGGGCGCCGCGCACCTCGACGCGCGCAGCGACGTCTACAGCGTGTCGGTGCTCTTCCACGAGCTGCTGACCCTCCGGCACTACCTGCACGGACGCGACAAGCTCTCCACGGTGGTGGCCGGCGTGCTCCAGGAGGGGCCGCCGCGCGCGACCGACGCGAGCTGGGCGCTGTCCCCGCAGCAGGGCCGGGTCGGCGCCGATCTGGCGCACGTCGTCATCAAGGGCATGCAGAAGGACCCCGATCGGCGCTTCCGATCGGCCCGCGAGATGCTCGAGCGTCTCCAGCGGCGCGCCGCGGGCGACATCCCGATCGACTGCCACGTCACCCTGTGGGTGAGCGCGCTCGCGCGGGCGCGGCGCCTGGCCGACCGGCACCCGCGGTTCGTCGCCCTCGGCCTCCCGGTGGCCACGGTCGTATCGCTCGCGGCCATGGTCTACTCCGCCGCCCGCCTCGCGCTCGGCTGACACCAAAGTAAGGCTCCGGCGTCGAGTTGCTGGCCCCCTGAGGAGTTCTCTGGCACATTTTGTGTCGACCCGCGCGGGCCGCGGGCTGGAGGTCGGCATGCGTGTTCACCGTCGGGTTCTCAAGATTGTCGCTCTCGCGTTCCTCGCCGCGTGCGGCTCGGCCGAGCCGCGCCCCGCAAACTTCAGCGACACGCCGCCGGGCACCGACCCGCTGAACCCGGAGGCCGGCGGTGGCGGCGGCGGCGGCGGCTCCTTCGGCACGCCCGCCGAGGCGGGGCTCGTGGTCGAGCCGAGCAACGTCGTCCTCTTCATCGACACCGCGACCACCCCGCCCACCCCTGCGACCCAGGCCTTCAAGGTGATCCGCAAGTCGAAGGACGGCGACAAAGACGTCACCGCCGGCGCCCTCTTCAACCTCGAGAAGCCCGAGCTCGGGAGCTTCAACGGCGCCACGTTCACCTCGGTCGCCACCCTCCCGCCGGGCCCGCCCGGCATCACGACCGCGGTCGTGGCCAAGGCCGACGGCGGCTCGGCCGGCGCGCAGATCACCATCGTGCCCATCCGCCGCAGCAGCGACCAGCGCGACTTCTTCTTCATCGTGCCGTTCAACGAGGCGCCGAACCCGAGCACCGACGTGCTCAAGTTCAAGACGAACATCCAGTCGGTCGACGTGGCCTTCGTGACCGACACGACCGGCTCGATGTCCTCGGAGATCAACGGGATCCGAAGCGCCCTCCAGGGCACGCTGCTGACGCAGCTGCAGGCCGCCATCCCCTCGGTCGGCATGGCGATCGTCTCCGCCAAGGACGAGACCGACGGCGCGCAGCTCGTCCGGGTGCTGCAGACCATCACGCCGACGCTCACGCTGGCGCAGACGGCCGCCGGTCAGCTCAACGCGACGGGCGGCGGCGACGAGCCGGAGGGCCAGGTGCCCGCGATGTTCCACGTGCTCACGGGGCAGGCCGTCACCGGCGTCCCGGCCCACACGCCCCCGGCGGGCACGACGGGCGGCGTGAATTTCCGCGCCGGCGCGGTGCCCGTGGTCGTGCTCACCACCGACGCCACGTGGCACGCCACGCGCGGGGGCGTCACCACGGCGCAGCTCAACACGGCGTTCACCACCGCGAACGCGCGGTTCGTCGCGCTCACCTCGGACCCCAACTCGTCGAACGAGTCGCAGGCGAACGCGCTCTCCGACGCCACGGCGTCGAACCTGCCG
>CAZHGG010000539.1:0-2329 GCA_964531755.1 uncultured Polyangiaceae bacterium | reverse complement strand
GCCGGGCAGTGCTGCACCGGCGTCAGCGGCGCGGCGCGCGCGCCCTCGGCACCGGGCGGGCGCTGCCGCCTGAATTTCCGGTACGCGAAGAGCTCGCCGAACATCGGGCAGGGCGTCGTGAACGCCATCAAGGCCATCGCGGTCGGCTCCACGTACGACGTCGTCGTGCGACCGCGCAACGATCCCGCCAACGGCGGGGGCGTCGACGCTACCAAGTTCATCAAGGCCCTCCGCGCCAAAGACGAGGGCGACGCCGCGCAGGGCTGCCCCGCCCACGCGGCGAAGGACACGAACGGTGACGGAATCAAGGACACCTTCACTGCGGTGACGGTGGGGACGCCCGTCTGCTTCGAGGTCATCCCCCAGACGAACACGACCGTCGAGCCGAAGGGCGATGCGCAGTTCTACAACGCCTTCCTCGACGTGGTCGGCGTGCCCGGTGACATCAAGCTCGACCAGCGCAAGGTGCTCTTCCTCGTGCCGCCGAAGGCCGCCGTCACGAAGTAGTGACACACGGAAAATGTGCGTACTATTAAGTAGTTAGCGAAGTACGACGAACTTCAGGTAGCGCCCCTCGGGGAAGGCGGGCAGGGAGGGGTGGTCCGCCGGGGGGCCGTACGTGTCGACCACCCGGAGGTCCGCCCGCCCGAGGGCGTCGTCGTCCAGCGTGCCCAGGAACGCCTCGAGGCCCACGTGGCTGGAGCACGACGCCGCGCACAGCACCCCGCCGGGGCGGAGCACCGCGGCGGCGGCGCCGTGGAGCGCCCTGTACGCGCTGAGCGCTCGCCCGACGGCCTTCTCGCTGGGGGCGAAGCTGGGCGGGTCCGAGATCACGATGTCCCAGGAGAGGCCCTTCTTCTTCGCGTCGGCTAGGAACGCGTAGACGTCGGCGGCGACGAAGGCGTGGCCCGTGAGCGCGAGCCCCGCCGCCTTGAAGCTCGCTTGCGCCGTCTTGTGCGCGAGCGGCGCCACGTCGACGCTGGTCGTGTGGGCGCCCTCGAGGGCGGCGTGGAGCGAGAACCCGCCGGCGTACGAGAAGAGGTTGAGCACGCGCACCGGCGCCGCCTGGCGCAGGCTCGCGGCGAGCTGACCGACGCGCGCGCGGTTCTCTCGCTGGTCGAGGAAGGCGCCGGTCTTCTGGCCGTCGGCCAGGTCGACCTCGAAGGGCACGCCGTGCTCGGTGACCGCGATGCGCGCGGGCGGCGCGTCGCCGAAGAGCACCTCGGTGCGCGGCTCGGCCGCGCGGCGGGCTCTGGCCGACTGGCGGCTCACGAGCGTGTTCACGCCTTCGGCGCGGAGCTCGTCGCGCAGGGCGTCCGCGTGGCGGGTGGCCAGGATCGCGGCGGCCTCGCCGTCGGTGCGGAGCACGGCGACGTCGCCGTAGCGATCGAGGACGAGCCCGGGGGCCCGATCACCCTCGCCGTGGAGCAGGCGGTAGGCCGTCGTGCGGCCGTCGCGAAAGAGCGCGCGGCGCAGCTCGAAGGCGGCGCGCAGGCGCGAGGCGACGAGGGCTCCGTCCACGGGGGTCGCGCCCCACACGCGCACCGCGAGCGGCGAGGCGGCGTCGTAGACTCCGTGCGCGAGCGTGCGTCCGGCGTCGTCGATGAGCGTGGCGGGGGCTCCGGTGTGCGCCTCGCCCTTCGCGCGGAGGATCGCCTCGCGGAAGACCCAGGGGTGCCCGCGCCGAACGGGATCGTGCGCGCGGCGGTGCAAGGTAAGGACGAGGCTCACGCCGCCGCACCCTAGTCGAATTCTGCCCGCCACGGACCCGGCGCGCGCCGGGTTCTCAGGGCGTGAGGCACGTGGCAAATGCCAGGCAAGGCGTACATCCGTTGACGTGAGGCTCAACACGCGCGAAAAGGTGCTGTCATCGCGTCCGCGAGCGGGGGGGCGTTTCGAGGAAGAATGAGCAAGAAGGGTCGAGCGAGCCGTCCACCTGCGCAGTCCAGTCTCTCGTCGGGGCCGGCGACGAGCGCGACCCCAGCGCCCTCGAAGGAGAGCGGCGCGAAGGCCGACAGCAAGGACGCGAAGCCCGCGGCGACGGACACGAAGCCCGCGGGGGCGGAGAGCAAGGACGCGAAGCCCGCGGCGACGGACACCAAGGCCGACAGCAAGGACGCGAAGCCCGCGGGGGCGGAGCGCAAGGACGCGAAGCCCGCGACGGACACGAAGCCCGCGGGGGCGGAGAGCAAGGACGCGAAGCCCGCGGCGACGGACTCGAAGCCCGCGAAGGCGGACACGACACCCGAGGCCAAGGACCCGAAAGACGCGAAGGACGCGAAGCCCGAGGCCAAAGACGCGAAAGACGCGAAGCCCGAGGCCAAAGACG
>CAZHGG010000538.1:0-5010 GCA_964531755.1 uncultured Polyangiaceae bacterium | reverse complement strand
CACCGAGCCCCGCCACCGCGCGCTCGAGCTGACGCGCGCGGTCCGCGAGCAGGCCGAGCGGGAGCCGCTCGAGCTCGCGCAGCGCGCCCGGGAAGCGCCGGGCGAGGGCGCGCAGGCGAGGCAAGGGAGGGGGCGCCTCTGGAGCCGCGCGCCGCTCGCACCTCAGGGCGAGGAGCTCGACGTATTTCTCGTGCAGCGCCCGCAGCTCCATCGCTCGACGGTAGCGCACGCGTCGCCTCACCGGGAGGCCCGCGGGGCTGGCGGCGCGCCGGCGCGTGTTATGTTCCCCAGAGATGACCGACACCAAGCGCGAGCTCGACGGCCTCAGGCAGGAGATTGCCGCGGTCGACGCCCAGATCGTCCGGGCCCTCGACCGTCGCGCGAAGCTCTCGCGCGACGTCGGGCGCCTGCGAGGGGGTGGCCCGGCGCTCCTCCCGGTGGAGCCGCCGGCCGATCTGGAGCAGCTCAGCGGTCGAACGGGCGACATGCCCCCCGAATCGCTGCGGGACATCTACCGCGAGATCCGCGCGGCGTGTCTCGGCCTCGAGCTCGGCGTCACCGTGGCCTTCCTCGGCGCCGTGGGCGGCGCGGGGCACGCGGCGGCGCGCGGGCGCTTCGGCGCGAGCACCCCGCTCGTCCCGACCGAGTCGGCGGCCGCGGCGGCGGCGGCCGTGGTCGGCGGGCGCGCGACGTTCGCGGTCGTCCCCTTCGAGACCAAGTCCGACGGGCTCGTGCAGTCCACCCTCGCGGCCCTGCTCGGCACCGAGCTCAAGGTCGTCGCCACCTTCGAGGCCGCGTCCGCCGTGCAGCTCGTCAGCCGGTCTGGCAACGTGGCGGACGTCGAGCGCGTCTACGCGGCGCCGAGCGAGCGCGCCGCGTGCCGCTCGACGCTCGAGGCCCTCGGCGACGCCGGGCGGGTCGCGGTCATCGAAGTCAAGACCCCCGAGGTCGCCTGCCAATACGCGCGCGACGACGCGGCGGCCGGCGCGCTCCTCGAGGAGTCGTACGCGGCCAGCCAAGACCTCGCCGCCTGCAAGCTCGAGGTGCGCGATGGCCCCAGCGAGCGCGTGCGGTACGCCGTGCTCGGCGAGCGCCCGGCGCGCCGCACGGGCGCGGACGCCACGCTGCTCGCCTTCAGCGTCTCGGACTCGCCCGGCGCGCTCCTCGAGGTGCTCCGGCAATTCGCCGAGCGCGGCGTGAACCTGAGCAAGATCCAGTCGCGGCCCACGCCCGGTGAGGCGTGGAGCTACCTCTTCTTCGCCGAGCTCGTGGGGCACGCTACCGATCGGGCGGTCGTCGGCGCGGTGGAGGAGGTCCGCCGCCAGGCCCGCTTCTTCAAGCTCCTCGGCACCTACGCGGTCTGAGCGTCGCCGGGGCGCGACCGATTGCCACCGGTCGCTCCGCGCGTGTAGCGTGTCGCGGCCATGAAGCTCTCCCGCCTCACCCGCCTGCTCGGCCCCGCGCTCCTCTCCTCCGCCCTCGGCCTCGTCGCGGGCTGCGGTGGCGACAAGCCCGCGGACGCTCCCACCGCTCAGGTCGACGTGGACGCGGACCCGAGCGCCCTGCTCCCCGCGAGCGCCATCGTGTACGCCCACCTCGACGCCAAGGCCTTCTTCGCGAGTGAGTCCTTCGGGCCCGATCTCGCCAAGGTCGCCGAGAAGGCGTCCCCGCTCGGAGAGGAGGCCGGCTTCCTCCCGTCGCGGGATCTCGACGCGATCTACGCGGGCGTCTACTCCTCCCAAGGCGCGGACGTGGCGGCCGTCCTCGTCGGCCGCTTCGACCAAGCGAAGGTGAAGAAGCTCGCGGAGACCCACACCCCGACGCGCACCGGCGGCGCCCTGGTGGTGTCGCAATACGCCGGCCGGGATATCTACACCATCAACAACGCCGGCTTCACCGTGCTCACCCCCAAGACCGCGCTCGTCGGCACCGAGACGGGCATCCGCCGGGCCCTCGACCGCGTGAAAGACGGCCGGGTGAAGCACGACGTCCCCCCGTGGGTGGACGCCACGTTCAAGACCCCGGGGGCGGTCCTCGCCGTCACGCTCGACACGCAGGCGCAGCCCGGCGCGTCCGAGATCGTCCGTCAGGTGCCGTTCCCGTGGGCGCAGGGCGTCCAAAAGGCCCGTGTTCTCATGGACTTCAAGGCCCCTGGGGCGAACGTCGCGGGCTCGCTCAGCTACGCCGACGAGGCGCAGGCGGGGCAAGCCGCGACGGCCCTCGGGAACACCGCGGGCTTCGCGAAGCTCCTCACGCTCGTGGGCCTCCAGTTCCGCGACTTCAAGGCCGTCGCGGAGAAGACCGACGTGCAGGTCACGATCTCGGTGGACGACCAGAGCCTGCGGACGCTCGCGAAGGGCCTCCCCCAATGGCTCGGCCAGCAGTGACCGCCCCGCGGGCGACGGGAATTTGCGCCGCCGCCCTTCCCAAGTGGGCGTCGAGAACGCATGCTGCCAGGGGAGAGGTGTCGAAATGTTCGGACGATCCACCGGTCTAGAGAAAGCCGCCCAAGCCCTCGCCACGGCCGGCGCCATCGCCCACGCCGCGTTCTTCACGCTCTTCATCTACCGGGTCTTCGGCACGAGCTGGCTCTACCTCGTGCTCGCGGTGCTCGCCCTCGTGGGCCTCGGCGCGAACTTCGTCGGCTTCATGCTCATCAAGCACGGCGGCCGCGTGGGCGCCCGCAAATGGGGCATGTGGTGCATCGCGTTCTCCACGGCCGACGCGGCGCTGCTGCTCACGCTGGCGTCGATCCTCGGCTCCTGAGCGCCGGCGCCCGGCGCGCGGCGTCGCGGGTACGCCGCCGCGCGCGTCCGAAGTGGACTAGGTTCCGGCCCGGCATGCCCTCCCTGCTGATATCCCCCCAGCGCTCGCCGCTCCACGGCAGCGTCCCGGCCCCGTCGGACAAGAGCATCGGCCATCGGGCCCTGCTCGTGGCAGCGCTCACGACAGGCACCTGCGAGCTCCGCGGCTTCTCGCGGTGCGAGGACAACCTGGCGACCGCCCGCGCCCTCCAGGGTCTGGGCATCGAGGTGCGAGGCCTCGAGCCCGGCTCGCGCGCCGTCTCCGTGCGAGGCGGAGGCCTGTTCGGCCTGCGCGAGCCGGCCGTGCCGCTCGACTGCGGCAACTCGGGCACGACGCTGCGGCTGCTCGCGGGGCTGCTGGCCGGTCAGCCGTTCGCGTCGACGCTGGTGGGCGATCGCTCGCTGTCGGGGCGACCGATGGCGCGCGTGGTCGAGCCGCTGCGCGCGCGCGGGGCGACGCTCACGGGCACGCCGCACCCGTCGCGCGCCGGCGAGCTCACGGCACCGCTCCGTGTCGGCCCGTGCCCGGAGGACGCGCCCCTCTCGGCGCTCCGGTACGAGTCGCCCATCGCCAGCGCCCAGGTGAAGAGCGCGCTGCTGCTCTCGGGTTTGTTCGCGCACGGCGAGACCGTGATCCACGAGCCGCACGTCTCGCGTGACCACACCGAGCGGCTTCTGTCGTCTCTCGGCGTACCCGTCCAGGCGGTCGGCTCGCTGGTCTCGCTCGACCCGGCCGGCTGGAGCGGCCAGCTGCCCCCGTTCGACCTCGACCTGCCGGGCGATCCCTCCGCGGCCGCGTTCCTCATCGTCGCCGCCCAGCTCGTCGCGGGCTCGCGCGTCTCCGTGCGCGGCGTCTGCACGAACCCGACGCGGACCGGCCTGCTCGAGATCGCGCGCGACATGGGGGCGGGGCTCGAGGTGCGCCCGCTCGGCGACCGTGGGGGCGAGCCGGTCGCCGATCTCCACGCGTGGCACGACCCGACCCGCGCCCTCGGGGGCGCCAGGGTCGGCGGCGAGTGGGTACCGCGCGCGATCGACGAGCTGCCCGCGCTCTGCGCGCTCGCTGCCCGCGCCCGAGGCCGCACCGTGGTCGTGGACGCCGCGGAGCTCCGCGTCAAGGAGAGCGATCGCGTCCGCGAGCTGTGCCGCATCCTCCGCGCGTTCGGCGTGCCCTGCGAGGAGCTCGCCGACGGCCTCGAGGTGGAGGGCGTCGAGGGCCCCCTCCGCGCGTGCCGCGTCGACAGCGGCGGCGACCACCGCCTCGCGATGACCGCCGCGCTCCTCGGCCTGGTCGCCGACGGCCCGTGCCGCGTCGACGACGTCGCGTGCATCGCCACGAGCTTCCCGCGCTTCGTGGGCACCCTGCGCGCGCTCGGCGCGGACCTCACCGTCGACGACGGCTGACCCTGCGTATCGAGCTTTGCACGGGCGAGGAGGTCGGCTAAGGCTTCGCACGTGGCGCGCGCGAGACCCGTGGTGGCGATCGATGGACCCGCGGGGGCGGGGAAGAGCACGGTCGCGCGTAACCTCGCGAAAGCGCTTGGGTATGTGCTCGTCGACACCGGCGCGATCTACCGCGCGGTGGCGCTGGCGGCCGCGCGCTCCGGGGTGACCCTGGGCGACGCGCAGGCCGTCACGGCGCTCGCCGAGGGCCTGCTCGCCCGCTCCGCGCTCGTGTTCCAGCGCGACGCCTCGCTCGGCATGCGCGTGTTGCTCGAGGGCGAGGACGTGTCCGACGCGATCCGCGCCCCGGAGGTGGGGCTCGGTGCGAGCGAGGTCTCGGTCCACCCGGGCGTGCGCGCCGCGCTCCTCGAGCTGCAGCGCGGGGCCGGGCGCGAGGGGGGCGTCGTGCTCGAGGGGCGCGACATCGGGACGGTCGTGTTCCCCGACGCCGAGGTGAAGTTCTTTCTCACCGCGAGCCCCGAGGTGCGCGCCGGCCGCCGGCACGCCGAGCTCACGCGCAGGCCCGACGCGCCGACCTTCGAGGACACGCTCGCGGCCGTGAAGCGCCGCGATCACCAGGACGAGACCCGCGCCATCGCGCCGTTGCGCCGCGCCGACGACGCCGTCTTGGTCGACTCGTCGGCGCTCGACTTCGACGGCGTCGTGGCCCACATGCTCGCGACGGTGCGCGCGCGGTGGCCCGGGGCGTGAGCCGCCGCGCGCGGGCCCTCGCCCTCGGCGCCGCGCTCGCAGCGGTCGGCGC
>CAZHGG010000537.1:0-5012 GCA_964531755.1 uncultured Polyangiaceae bacterium | reverse complement strand
AGGGCGACCGCGAGGACGGCGCCGCCGAGCACGCCGAGCGCGGGGCGGCGAGACGCGCGTGGAGCTCTGCAGGACATCTCCCGAGGAATACAGCAGTTTCGGCCGCGTGGGCGGGCCGACACGCGCCGACACGCGCGCCCTGCGCGCCCGCACGGGGCGACGCCGCGGGCGCCGACTTGGGGTAGGCTGCGCCCATGGCAAAGCGCTTCAAGGCCGCCGTCATCGGCGGAAGTGGCTACGGCGGCGGTGAGCTCATTCGGCGGCTCCTCCTTCACCCGGAGGTCGAGCTCGCGCGCGTCGCCTCGATCGACCTCGTGGGCGAGCCCCTGTCGGCGGCGCACCCGAACCTGGAGGGCCGCTCGTCGCTCGTGTTCGAGGGCCTCACCCCCGCCGAGGCGGCGCGCGACATGGACGTCGTGCTCCTCGGCCTCCCGCACAAGGTGGCCGCCACCAAGATGCCCGAGCTGCTCGCCTCGGGCGCGAAGATCGTCGACCTCTCGGGCGACTTTCGCCTTCGCGACGCGGCCGTCTACAAGCGGTACTACCACGCCGACCACCCCTGCCCCGACAAGCTCGCCGGCACCTTCGTGTACGGCCTGCCGGAGCTGCACCGCGAGCGCATCCGCGAGGCGCGTTACGTCGCCTCCCCCGGGTGCTTCGCCACCACGATCGAGCTCGCCCTCCTGCCGCTCGCCAAGGCGGGGCTGCTCACGGGCCCCGTCGAGGTGGTCGGCATCACGGGCTCGTCGGGCAGCGGCGCCGTGCCGAGCGCGGGCACCCACCACCCGGTGCGCGCGGTGAACCTGCGCACGTACAAGCCGCTCGACCACCAGCACATCCCCGAGGTCGTGCAGACGCTCGAGGAGGCCGGCGCGAAGGACCTCGCGCTCCGCTTCGTGCCGGTGAGCGCGCCGCTCTCGCGGGGCATCTTCGTGACGTGCTTCGCGCACGTGGCGGGCGCCACGAGGGAGTCGCTGCGTGCACTCTACAAGGACACGTACGCGGGCGAGCCGTTCGTGCGCGTGCCCCAGAAGCGCCTGCCCGAGGTGGTGGCGGTGTCGGGCACGAACTACGCGGAGGTCGGCTTCGAGCTGGGCTCGGACACCGCGGAGCCGGGCCGCTCGGTCGTGGCGTGCTTCGCGGCCACCGACAACCTCATCAAGGGCGGCGCGGGCCAGGCCATCCAGTCGATGAACCTGCTGCTCGGCCTCGACGAGCGCCTCTCGCTCGAAGACCCCGGCGGGTACCCGTGAGCACGATCGACAAGGGCCGCGCCGTCGTCGTGAAGCTCGGCGGCGAGGTGGTCAAGGGTCCTTACCTCTCCGCGATCGCCGGCGATCTGCGCGAGCTGTCGCGCACGCGCCCCGTGGTCGTGGTGCACGGCGGCGGCCCGCAGGCGACCGAGCTCCAGAAACAGCTCGGCCAGACCCCGAACGTGGTCGCGGGGCGGCGCATCACCGACGCGGCGACCCTCGACGTCATGAAGATGACCGTCGCCGGCCAGGTGAACGTCGACCTGTGCGCCGCGCTCCTCGGCGCGGGGGCCCGGCCGGTGGGCCTCCACGGCGCGAGCTCGTGCGTCGTGCGCGCGGTGAAGCGCCCGCCGCGCGTCGTCGCGGGCGGCGGCCCCGAGCCCATCGACTTCGGGCACGTGGGCGACGTGGTGGGCCTCGGCGAGGACCTGCTCGCGACGCTCGTATCCGCCGGCTACCTCCCGGTGCTCGCGTCCCTCGGCGCCGACGAATCGGGTGCAGTCTACAACATCAACGCCGACGTGGTCGCGAACCGCGTCGCGGTGTTCCTCGACGCGGCGGCGCTCGTGCTCGTGACCGACGTGCCCGGGGTGATGGGCGATCTCGCGGATCCCTCCACGCGCATCCCGCGCATCACGCGGGCCGACAAGGCGCGGCTGATCGCCGAGGGCGTGGTCACGAAGGGCATGATCCCGAAGCTCGAGGAGTCGTTCGCGGCCATCGCCGAGGGCGTCCGCGCGGTGCACGTGGTCGGGCGGCTCGCGCCCACCGAGCTGTTCCGCGAGATCGAGGCCCCGGGCTCCGTGGGGACGGTGCTCTCGGAGGCGTGAGCCAAGCTCAGCGGGAGCGCTCGGCGAGCGCGGCGCGGAGCCTCGCGAGCTCGGCCTCCGCCGCGTCGGCGCGCGCCCTTGCCTCGTCGGCGAGAGCCTTCGCGTCGTCGGCGCGAGCACGCGCCCCTTCAGCGGCAGCACGCTCGCGCTCGTCGTAGGTCGGGACGAGCGCGCGCCCCTCCGCGTCGTCGGCGAGGCGCAGCGCGGCGTCGAGGCGCTGGAGCGCGGGGCGCCCCTCGGCCAGGTACGGCGCGACCACGAACCACTTCCCCAGCACGACGCTGTACGTGCGCTCGCTCTGCACCACGCGCTCCACGAGATCGCCCTTGACCGACTCCCACGCGCGGATGCGCTCGCCCACCTTCGCGTCGGCGTCGAACGTCACCACCTCGAGCACGCCCATCGCGGCGAACCGCTCGAGCTTCTCGGGGAGCGTGAGCTTCTCGTCCGTGTCCGAAGGGCTCACGATCTCCACGCACAGCTCCGGCGCGCCCTTTTGCCAGGTCTTCCACGATCGGATCGACTCGCCCGGCACGCCGAGCTTCACGAAGCCGTCCGGCGCGCACTTCTTCCGCGGGTCGAGCGGATCGAAATACACGAACTGATCCGCCCCGATCGACGCGTGCTCGCCCGGCACCACCGCCGCGAGGACCTGATAGAGCAGCTCGCACAGGCGCTTGTGGCGGTGACTCTCGCTCATCTCCCACTCCGGATCGCTGTCGGGGAAATGCAGCGGCCGGATGGCGCGGACGTACGTGACGTCCTCTTGGCGGAGCGGAGCGCTCATGCTCCCCATCGTAGGCCACCTTCGCGCCGGCTGCATGCGAGGGCCTCTGCAGCGCTCGTGCCGTGAGCCTGGCTGCGGATTCGCGGGCGACGCGTCGGACGGTGGCGTCCCGGACGTCCCGGGGGGTGTCCTAGCCGAGTCGCTCCGCGAGCGCCGCGCGGAGCCTCACGAGCTCGGCCTCCGCCGCATCGGCGCGCGCACGCTCCTCGTCAGCTCGCGCACGCTCCTCGTCGGCTCGCGCACGCTCCTCGTCGGCCCGCGCGCGCTCCTCGTCCAGGCGCGCCCGCTCGCGCTCGTCGTAGGTCGGGACGAGCGCGCGCCCCTCCGCGTCGTCGGCGAGGCGCAGCGCGGCGTCGAGGCGCTGGAGCGCGGGGCGCCCCTCGGCCAGGTACGGCGCGACCACGAACCACTTCCCCAGCACGACGCTGTACGTGCGCTCGCTCTGCACCACGCGCTCCACGAGATCGCCCTTGACCGACTCCCACGCGCGGATGCGCTCGCCCACCTTCGCGTCGGCGTCGAACGTCACCACCTCGAGCACGCCCATCGCGGCGAACCGCTCGAGCTTCTCGGGGAGCGTGAGCTTCTCGTCCGTGTCCGAAGGGCTCACGATCTCCACGCACAGCTCCGGCGCGCCCTTTTGCCAGGTCTTCCACGATCGGATCGACTCGCCCGGCACGCCGAGCTTCACGAAGCCGTCCGGCGCGCACTTCTTCCGCGGGTCGAGCGGATCGAAATACACGAACTGATCCGCCCCGATCGACGCGTGCTCGCCCGGCACCACCGCCGCGAGGACCTGATAGAGCAGCTCGCACAGGCGCTTGTGGCGGTGACTCTCGCTCATCTCCCACTCCGGATCGCTGTCGGGGAAATGCAGCGGCCGGATGGCGCGGACGTACGTGACGTCCTCTTGGCGGAGCGGAGCGCTCATGCTCCCCATCGTAGGCCACCTTCGCGCCGGCTGCATGCGAGGGCCTCTGCAGCGCTCGTGCCGTGAGCCTGGCTGCGGATTCGCGGGCGACGCGTCGGACGGTGGCGTCCCGGACGTCCCGGGGGGTGTCCGTGGCCGCTCGCTTCACGCCGGGAGGACGCTTCCTCCACGAAGGGAAGCGAGTACCCTCCGCAGATATGCGCTCGCTTGTCGCACTCGTTCTTGTCACGAGCATGGGCTGCGCCGCGAAGCCCGCGGTGCCTGCCAGCGCGCCGTCTCCTCTCGTGGGCAACGCGGTCCCTGATTTTCGTCGTCCCACGCTCGACGGGGCGACGTTCGACACGAAGGCTCAGCGTGGGCACATCGTGGTCATCAAGTTCTTCGCGAAGTACTGCGAGCCCTGCCGGGAGACGCTCCCCGAGACCGAGCGCCTGCACCGGGCGCGACCCGACCTCACCATCGTGGGCATCGACGAGGACGAGCAGGAGTCGGATGCGCGCGAGGTCGTCGCCAGCTACGGCCTCACGTTTCCCGTGCTTCATGACAGCGGCAACGTGCTGTCGGGGCGCTTCCGGGTGCGCGAGCTGCCGAAGACGTTCGTGATCGACGCGAAGGGCGACGTGCGGTGGATCGCGGCGGACGCGCGCGCGCACGAGGCGCTCGGGAGCGCGGTCGACGCGGTGAAGTAGGCCGAAGTAGGCCCATCGCCCCGCGCGCGGCCGCCGGGAGACGCGCGCGAGGCTTGGGTGTCTCGCCGGCGCGAGGGCCGCGCGCGGCCCTGGACTGCGATTGTTCCAGCTCCCTCCGCGATTGACGCGGGCGTCAAGAGAACTTTATCGGGCGCAGCGGAAGCCGGTGTCGTGGATGCCGCTCGAGCCCCTCCTTCGATGCGACGACCGGAGGAACGGCGCGTCTGCCATGCTCCAGCCCCCGCCGCGCTGGACGCGGGCTCCGCTGACACGATTCCTGCTGTAGTCCTCGGTATAGCCGCTGGCGGTCCACTCCCAGACGTTCCCGGCCATGTCCTTCAGCCCGAAGGCACCGCTCGCGTAGCTGCCCACCGCGCAGGTCCCTTCCTTGGCGGACCATCGATTCCAGCAGGCCCTCGCGCCGGGCTCCTCGTTCCCCCACGGGTAGGTCCGCCCGTCGGTCCCGCTGAGCACGCCCCTGTGAACTGAGGGGGCCGCTTGGCGTTCGCGACACGTTTCGTG
>CAZHGG010000536.1:0-5014 GCA_964531755.1 uncultured Polyangiaceae bacterium | reverse complement strand
GTTGCCGATGGCGTCACGCTCGGCGCCCTCGAGCGCCACGTATTCGCCCTTCGCCGCGTTGCAGTGGAGGAGCTTCGTGCCTTGGCCCGGGCAGGTCGCGGCGCTCGGGGTGCCCGCGCCCGGGGTGCCGGCGCCGGGCGTGCCGCCGCCTCCGTTGAGCCCGCCGAGCCCGCCCCCGCCTCCGTTCCCGGTCTGGACGGTGCAGCCAGCCGCGGCGAGCGCGAGGCACGAGACGACGACGAACGCGAGCGGAGCGCGAGACACCATGGCGACGACCCCCGGAAGCTCGGGCAAGTGTGCCACGGCGGCGCGGCGCGCGCACGCCGACCGTACGGTCAGTCTACTGTGATGGATTTGCTCACGTTTTTTGGCACGTCGGGGTGCACGCCGTGGTCGGCGACGCCGAGCCTGTCGAGGTACGCCTTCTTCAGGAGGCTCATCTTCAGGGCGAGCCGCTGGAGCGCGACGGTGGACGAGAACGTGGCCATCAGCGTGTCGTTCGTGCGCGGCAGCGTGACGTAGACCGAGCGGTACTCGGGGTTGTCCGCGGGGGCCTTCGAGCCCGCGCCGAGGAGGGCGGGGTGCTCCTCCGCGATGACCACGGTGCACGAGCCGCGGATCTTGTGGGTGTTGATCTGCGAGACCGTGAGGGCCACGTCGCGGTCGTCCGGCCCGGTCGTGTAGATGAGCGGGTAGTCCGCGTAGAGCTCGTCGAGCACGTCGGCGCGCGCCAGGGTCGCCTCGAGGACCGCGCGCTCGGCGTCGCCGAGGGCGAAGGCGGCCGAGGCCGGCGAGAGCACCGTGTCGGTCGCCGCCTGCACGAGCCGGGCGATCGACTCGGGGCCGAGGCCCGCGGCGGGCGCGCGCAGGACGAGCTCCTTCAGCGCGTGCCCGAGGCGCTTCAGCAGGGCGTCGACCTGGTCGGGCCCGATCACCGTGTTGAAGCCGAGGATGGTGTTCGGGCCGTGCTTGAACTCGGAGGCCTCGAAGCCCTCCGTGTGGTTCAGGACGACCTCGCGGATCTTGAGCGCGCCCTCCTTCGCCACGGCGGAGATGCGCGTGGCGAGCAGGTGGATGCTCGGGCGCAGGTAGAGGAGCTTCGCCGCCACCTCGATGTCGGCGTTGGTGCTCTCGATGGTCTCGCGGATGAGGGCCGGGAGCGCGCCGAGCTTCTCTCGCCGCCGCGCGAGCTCCCGCGCCCCGCGCGCGCGCGCCTCGTCGGTCTTCGCGAGCTCGGCGGCGCGCCGCTCGGCGACGTGCAGCGCGAGGCAGTAAAAGAGCACCATCTGGTTCATGAAGCTCTTGGTGGCCGGCACCGCGATCTCCGGGCCGCAGCGCAGCGGGATGAGCAGCTCGCTCTTCTCTTGCGCCAGGGTGGAGTTCACGTTGTTCACGAGGCCGATGCGCTTGACGTCGAGGCCCGTGGCGATGACGTCGTTGAGCACGTCGATGAGGTCTTTGGTCTCGCCGCTCTGGCTCACGGCGATGACGAGATCGCCGTCTTTGAGCGACGACGAGGACTGCCCTCGGAACTCGCCGGGCAGCACCGGAGTGAGCTCGATGTGCGCGAGCTCATTGAAGTAGAGGCTCGCCACCTTCGCCGCGTGGTAGGAGCTGCCGCAGCAGATGACGTAGATGCGACCGCGGCGTTCGACCGCGTCGAGGCACATCGCGCCGAAGCGCTCGACGGCGTGGGCGTACTCGCGCACCTCCTCGGCCTCGAGCATCGCGTCGAGCAAGCGCACGGCCACGGTGTCGGCGGCGCCGCGCGCCATGGGCAGGAGGTCGGCGAAGAAGCCCCCCTCGGCGGAGTGGAAGGCGCGCGCCCGCTCGACCTCCGGCGGGACGCGGGCGAGGAGGCCCTGGAACGCGGGCAGGTCCACGAGCTCGTGGAAGAGCGCGCGGATGCGGTCGTCGTCGTACGCGTCGCGGAGCGCGTCGAGGCGCGGGGCCACGTCGGGGAGGGCCGACAGAGAGCCCAGCGGGCCGGCCGCGCGCGCGGCCTCGCTGCCGCCGAGAAACAGCGTGATCACGTCGCGGGCGGTCTGCTCTTGCGCGCTGATCTCCTGGTCCATGAACGACTCGAACGGCGGCACGAGCGCCGTGTCCTTCGTGCGGAGCCGGCTGCGGACCGGCTCGCGGGGGAGCACGTCGCCCGCCACGACGCGGGTGGCGCCGGACGGGCCCTTCACGGTGCGATCGCGCACGGCGTACAGCGTGTGGGCGCCGGGCTCGTACTCGACGAGCTCGCCCTCCGCGAGCGGCACGACCACCCGCGTCAGCTTCAGGACGCTCGAGAGATCGGAGGAGGCGATGGCGAAGCGCCCGCCGGCCTTGTCGCTGCCGAAGCCGAAGTAGAGGCTGGAGCCCTGCTTGATGGCCCAGAGGACCCGCGTGACCGGGTCGACGATGACGGCGGCGTACGAGCCCTCGAGCTTCGCCGCGGCCGCGAGGATCGCCGCGCGCATGCAGCGGCGGCGCGTGGCGTCCGCCGGCACGCCTGGCTGCTCGCCGGCGCGCGCGAGCTCGCGCGCGAAGAAGTGCTCCACCGTGTGGACGACCATCTCGCCGTCATTGTCGGAGACCACCGCGTGCCCCTCGGAGAGGAGCCACGCCTTCAGGTCGTCGCAGTTGGTCACGTTGCCGTTGTGTGCGCCGTAGAGGAACGTCTTGCACCGCACGACGTGCGGCTGCGAGTTCTCCGCGTTCACCGCGCCGAAGGTCGCCCAGCGCACCTGCCCGCAGAACACGCGGCCCGCGAGGCGCGTGATGCCGAGCTCGTGCACCATGACCGAGGGCGCGCCCACGCCCTTGGCGAGCGTGACGTCGAGGCTCGCGCCCTGGACGGCCGCGCCGGTGGAGTCGTACCCGCGGTACTCGAGCGTCTTCAGCAGCTCCGCCGCCACCTGCCCGAGGTCGTCGCGATCGTGTTCGTAGACGAGACCAATGACTCCGCACATGGCGCGACCTCCTAGCACACCGGCGGGCCGCGGCGGCGGTCGTGGGGGAGGCCCGCGCGGTCGCCCGCAAAACCCACGCGCGCTGCGGTAGGCTCGCCCGCGTGACGCCCGCGCTGGGCCCCGCGCCCGAAGAGAGCTCTCCGCCGCCAGGCACGCCCGCGCCGGGCGCGCGCCGGGCCGCGCGTCCGGGTCTGTACGCCCAGGTGCTGGTGGCCATCGCGGTGGGCGTGGCGCTCGGCGCGCTGCGGCCGGACTGGGGGGTCGCGATGCGCCCGCTCGGCGACGCCTTCGTCAAGCTCATCAAGATGCTCATCGCGCCGATCGTGTTCTGCACCGTGGCCGCGGGCATCGCCGGCATGGGCGACCTCAAGCAGGTCGGGCGCGTCGGCGGCAAGGCGCTGCTCTATTTCGAGCTCATGACGACGGTCGCCCTGGGCCTCGGCCTCGGCGTGGTGCACCTCGTCAAGCCCGGGGCGGGCGTCCACGCGAACGCTGCCGCGCTCGACACGAAGGCGCTGGACGCCACGCTCTCCGCGCCGAGGCCCCACGGCTTCGTCGCGCACCTCCTCGCCATGATCCCCGAGAGCTTCGTCGGGGCGTTCACGAGCGGCGAGATCCTCCAGGTGCTCGTGCTCGGCGTGCTGACCGGGCTCGCCATCGCGTCCCTCGGGCGGCGCGGCGCGTTCGCGACCGAGGCGCTCGAGCGCGCCTCGAAGGTGCTCTTCGCGATCGTGGGGCTCGTGATGAAGGCCGCGCCGCTCGGCGCGTTCGGGGCGATGGCCTACACGATCGGCAAGTTCGGAGTGGGCACGCTGGGCAGCCTCGCGAAGCTGATGGGCACCTTCTACGCGACGGCGCTCTTCTTCGTCTTCGTGGTGCTCGGCGGCGTGCTCCGCGCGACGCTGGGTCTGTCGATCGTGCGGCTGCTCCGCTACCTCCGCGAGGAGCTCGTCATCGTGCTCGGCACGTCGTCGTCGGAGTCGGCGCTGCCCCGGCTGATGGCCAAGCTCGAGGGGCTCGGCGCGAAGCCCGAGATCGTGCGCCTCGTCGTGCCCACCGGGTACTCGTTCAACCTGGACGGCACCTGCATCTACCTCACGCTCGCGTCGCTGTTCGTCGCCCAGGCGCTCGACGTCGAGCTCTCGCTCCGCGACGAGCTGTCGCTGCTCGCCGTGCTGCTCGTGACCTCCAAGGGCGCGGCGGGCGTGACGGGGAGCGGCTTCATCACCCTCGCGGCCACCCTCGCGGCCACGGGGAGCGTGCCCGTGGCGGGCCTCACGCTGCTGCTCGGCGTCGATCGGTTCATGAGCGAGGCGAGGTCGCTCACGAACTTCGTGGGGAACGCGGTGGCCACCCTGGTGGTCGCGCGGTCCGAGGGGGCGCTCGACCTGGCGCGGGCCCGGGCCACGCTGGCGGGCGCGCCGCCGCCCGACGACGCCTCGGAGCCCGAGGAGGGCGAGGCAGGCGCAGCCAGCGGGCGGTGACTCGCAAGGAGTTGGCCCGCGCGGAGGCGCTTTCGTAGGCTTCGCTCGTGGCGGAAGAACGACCCCGACTCGGGGACCTGCTCGTGAGCGCTGGGCTGCTCGGCAAGGCCGAGCTCGACGCCGTGATCCGTTCGAAGGAGCCAGGGCAGAAGCTCGGCCAGGCGCTCACCGCGCGGGGCCTCGTGTCCGAGCAGCAGGTGACCCAGGCGCTCAGCCAGGTGCTCAGCGTGCCCTGGGTGTCGCTCTACCACGTGGACTTCTCTCCGCAGCTCCTCGCGCGGGTACCCCGCGAATTTGCTGAGAAATACTCTCTGGTACCGATCTTCGTGAGGAACGTCCGCGGCCAGGGCGAGACCCTCTACGTGGCGATGGACGACCCGACGAACGAGGCGGCGCTCGCCGAGGTCTCGCGGCTCGCGGGGCTGCCCACGCGCCCGATGATCGCGTCCACGTCCGACATCCAGGCGACCATCCGCGCCCACTACGGCGCCGCCGCGGCGCCGGCTGGCCCGCCCGCGCGGGCCGAGCGAGCACAGGACGCGCTGAAGGAGCTCGGCGCCACGCGGCGCG
>CAZHGG010000535.1:0-5035 GCA_964531755.1 uncultured Polyangiaceae bacterium | reverse complement strand
GCCTCTGGCGAGGCTCACGCGCGGACCGAACATGAGCGCGCCGCCGCGTGGTCCCACCCCACGGCGCATGTGGCCGAGCTGCCTCGACGTCGCGGAAGGTAGACGGCAGCTCGCGGCCGTCTCGGCGAAGACCTTGGCGTAGCGCTCGCGCGGCTACTTGCAGGAGGCCGGTGAGACGCACGCCCCCGAGCTGCCGGCGTCCGCGCCGCCGTCGCCGCTCGCGGCGCACCGGAAGCCGGTCATGCAGGAGGCGCCGTCGTTGCCGGTGTCGCAGGCCGCGCCGGCGCCGACGTCGGCCGCGCCGGCGCCCGCCCCGCCCGAGCCCGCGGCCACCACGCAGGTGCCGCCGGCGCACGCGCGGAACGTCGCCGGGTCGAGGAGCCCGCACGGCTCGCCGCCCTTCGCGTAGCCGCTCATCTTCGCGCACGTCCCGGTGCCTTGGCACCAGAGCCCCGCTTGGCGACTGCACCCGGGGGCGGTCTGCTCCTTCGGGTCGCACGTCGCGCCCTCGCTCGCTCCGAGCGCCTGGCACGTGCCCTTCGGAGCGCCCTTCGCGGTCACGCACGAGAGGCCGGCGTCACACGGGAGATCGCCGTCGCAGGCTTGGCCGCTCCCCAAGTAGGCGACGCAGACCTTGGATTTTCCGCACGCGAGCGTGGGCCCGCAGCCCACCGTCGCGCAGGAGTCGCCGGCTCTCGGGGGCGCCGCGCAGGTGCCGCAAGGCGCTCCCTTCGGGGACGCGCAGAACGTGCTCCGGCACTGGGACGAGTAGCCGCACGCCGCGCCGTCCGCGAGACCCCCGACCTTCGCGACGCACGCGGGGACCGGTGTGTTGCCGAGGAACTCCTTGCAGGCCGTGGCCGCGGTGGCCGTCGCGCACGCGCCCACGGTGGCGGGCGTGGAGCCGGTGCTCGGGGCCGAGAGCGCGGCGACGCACGCGGCCTTCTCGCGGGTCTCGCAGGTCGCGAGGTCGCCTTCGCGCGTCGTCAGTTGGTGGCTCGAGCACTCCTGCAGCTTGGCGCACCGCGCCTTCGCGAGGTCGCCGCAAGACATGTCCGCCGAGGGGCCGGCGTCCGCGTCGGGCGGGTCGATGACGGCGGTGGAGCTGCAGGCGACGGCCAACGCAGCGAGGGCCCAGACGGAGACGAGGAGCGCGCGATTCATCATGGCACCTCGCCAAGCACGCTTCGGGCCAACCCCGCCACGCGGTCCTTTCATGGAACCCCCCGCCCTACGGCGAGAGCGCTCGGGGTGCGTTCAGTGGACGCCCGTTCGTTCGGTGGACCTGCGCGCTCGCACCAGCGCGCGATCGGCCCACCGTCGGTCACCGTCGGGCCCCTTTCCGCGCGGCCCGCGTCCTCGCGTACCCCAGCCGTTCGCGCAGGCGAGCGCGCACGGGAAGGTGCTACCGTCGCGGCATGTATTACGCATTTCACTGCCAAATGAAGAAGATGCTGGGCCAGCTCGACACGTGGCTCGACGCGGCGGAGGCGCACGCGTCGGCCAAGTCGTTCGATCCCGCCGTGTACCTCTCGCTGCGTCTCTCTCCGGATCAGTTCGGGTTCGCGAAGCAAGTCCAGACCGCGTGCGACACCGCCAAGCTCGCGGCGTCGCGCCTCACCGGGAAGGACGCGCCGAGCCACGCGGACACGGAGGCGACAGTGGCCGAGCTCCAGACTCGCGTTCGCTCGACCATCACCTACCTCGATGGGATCTCCGAGGCCGACTACGCGGCCGCTGCGACGCGGGTCGTCACGACGCCGCGCTGGGAAGGGAAGGTCATGAGCGGCGCCGACTACTTCATGGAGCACGCCGTCCCGAACTTCTTCTTCCACCTCACGCACGCGTACGCGCTCCTCCGCCACGCCGGGGTGTCCCTCGGCAAGCGAGACTTCCTGGGTGCGCAGACCCGCCGCGATCCCTGAGCGCGACGACAGCGGCGGAGCGGCGGGTCTCGCGAGCCGTCCGCTCCGCTCACGTGGTATCTCTCGAGGCGTGGGGGCCGTCGAGATCCGCGAAGTCACGAAGAGGTTCGGCGCCCAGCTCGCCGTGAACGCGCTCTCACTCGAGGTGCCAGACGGCTCCATCTACGGATTCATCGGCCCGAACGGCTCCGGCAAGACCACGACGCTGCGCATGATCATGCGCATCCTCCCCCCCGACACGGGCACGGTGCGCGTCCTCGGGACGGACGCGCTCGGCTCGGTGGACGATCGCGTGGCGTATCTGCCGGAGGAGCGTGGCCTCTACAAGCAGATGACCGTCTCCGACGTGCTCGAGTACTACGCGGCGCTGAAGGGCATGAGGCGCTCGGACGCGCGCGTCGAGATCACGGGCTGGCTCGATCGGCTCGGCCTCGCCGCCCACGCGCACAAGCGAATTTCGGCGCTCTCCAAGGGGATGTCGCAGAAGGTGCAGTTCATCGCCACGGTCGTCGCGCGACCGTCGCTCGTGCTGCTCGACGAGCCGTTCAGCGGGCTCGATCCAGTGAACGCCGTCGTGCTCCGCGAGGCCATCCTCAAGCTCCGCGAGACGGCGACCGTGATCTTCTCGACCCACGACATGACGGCCGCCGAGGAGCTCTGCGACTTCCTCTTCATGATCCATCGTGGCCGGAAGGTGCTTGATGGCACCCTCGAGCAGATCAAGAGCGCTTACGGAAGTGACACTCTGCGCGTGCGCCTCGAGGCCGCCCATCCCTCGGGCCTCGCGGGTCTGACAGGGGTGTCCGAGGTGACCTCGGCAACCTCCAGGAGCTCCGCCTCGGCCCCGAGGGGAGGCCCGACGAGGTGCTGGCGGAGCTCATGCGGCGCGGTTCCGTGCGCCATTTCGAGGTGGCGCGCCCCTCGCTCCAGGAGATCTTCGTGCGCATCGCTCGCCCGGAGATCGCGAACGAACACGGTGAATTCGGCGAGCGCGGCCACCATGCGTAGGGTCCTCGCGGTCGCGCTGCGCGAGTACAAGGCCGCCGTGAAGACGAAGGCCTTCATCGCGAGTCTCGTCTTGATGCCACTCCTGCTCGCGTCGAGCGCGGGGCTTCAGAAGGTCGTCGACGCCGCGGAGACCCAGAAGACGCTCACCCACGCCGTCGTGGATCGCACGGGGAGCCTGCGGCCAGCCCTCGAAGCGGCGACCGAGAGGCACAACGCGATCGAGGTCTACAACGTCGAGACTCGCGCGCGCGAGTCGCCGTTCTATCGCTTGGAGTTCGTCGCGCCTTCGGCGAACACTCGGGACGCGATCCTCGCGCAGCGCCTCGAGCTGTCGCGTCGGCACGACACCGGCGAGCTCGACGGGTTCCTCGAGATCGGCCCCGACGTGTTCGAGGTGGTGCCGCCGGGCTCGCTCCCCAGCGACCCTCACGATCTTCGGTTTCAGTCCGACCGCCTGGGCGCGAGGGACTTCGCGCGTTGGGCGCGGCGAGCCGTCGACGACGCTGTCCAGGTCCGGCGCCTCGCGGACCGGCATATCTCGCCCGAGGTCGTCCGCACCCTCCAGACCCCGGTGCCTCTGCGGATGAAGCCCACGACGAAGCGAAACCCAGCGACCGGGGCGATCGAGGACGGCTCCGACGAGAGCCGGGCGGCGGCCGTGTTCCTGCCGGCCGTCCTCGCCATCCTGATGTTCGTGATGGTGTTGCTGGGCGCCGTCCCCGCCATGCAGACCCTCGTGGAGGAGAAGCAGCAGCGCATCGCGGAGGTGCTGCTCGGCTGCGTGTCGCCGTTCAAGCTGATGCTCGGCAAGCTCATCGGCGTGGTGGCCGTCTCGGCGACCGTCGCCTCCGTCTATCTCGGCGGCGGATACGCGGTGGCGTCCAGCTATGGAATCGCGGGCGCGCTCACACCGTCGATCTTCGCGTGGTTCGCGGTCTTCATGGTGCTCGCAGCTCTGGTCTACGGCTCGCTGTTCATGGCCGTCGGGGCGGCGGCCAGCGACATGAAGGAGACCCAGTCGCTCCAGACGCCCGTCATGATGGCCATGTCGATGCCGCTCCTGCTCCTCGGCGCCGTGCTTCGCGATCCGGGGGGCAAGATCGCGGTCGTCGGGTCGTTCGTCCCGTTCTCGGCGCCGATGCTGATGACGGCTCGCCTAGCGGCGCCCGCGGGCGTCCCGTGGTGGCAGCCCGCGCTCGCGGCGGCCTTCGTCCTCGTGACCGCGCTCGCGTGCGTCTGGGCGGCGGGCCGGGTCTTCCGTGTGGGTCTCCTGATGCAGGGCGCGAGCGTGAGCTTCGCCGATCTCGCGAAGTGGATCGCGCGCGGATGACCGCCCCGGCTCCACGTGAGGCTCGCCTCCTCGAGAGTCCGCGATCGTCGAGGCGTCGACGCGCTTTGGGCTCGACAACGCGCCGCCGCGTCGCGCCAATGGGCAATGCTCACCTCCGCGCTCGCGCCCCAACCCGGTCCACCCCTCGCGCCACTGCGAGCAGGGGCGCTGGGTGCTCCGCGCGAGCTACGGACCGGCCGAGCAGCCCAGCGGCGACGACGCCTGGGTGAACCGGTACCAGGAGTTCGGCCACTGCGAGTGACGGCGCGCCGCCGCTTGCTCACTCCCAAGTCCGCAAGTTCGCAAGTTCGCAAGTTCGAATCCGCGCTGGCGCGTCGACCCCGTGGAGTCCCGCGACGCGCGCTCAACGGCGCTCACGCCCGACGATGTCGCCGCAGAGGCTGTATTGAGCGACGCGGAGCTCCCCCGAGGCGAGCTCGCTGACGAGGACGGAGTGGGGGCCGCCGTTCATGACGATCGGTTTGGTTGGATCGGCCTGGCGCGCGTCGACCACCCGGAGGTCGATCCCGTCGCACCGGAGCGTCGCCGGACCGACCACGTCGCGCGCGTCCAGGACGAGCGAGCTGGAGCGGAGCACGATGTCTCGCGGCGATGCCTTCCCCGCCGCCACGCGGTCCATCTCCGCGCGCGCCTCCGCGCACGAGAGCCGGGGGTACAACGCCTGCTTCGGGCATGAAGGTCTCGTGGTTGAGGAGTCCCTTGAGCGCGAGTCCGATCGCAGGGCATGCTGGGCCCATGCAAAGCTATCGCA
>CAZHGG010000534.1:0-5037 GCA_964531755.1 uncultured Polyangiaceae bacterium | reverse complement strand
CGTCGCCAAGGCGCGCAGCCCGCCGGTCGAGCGTCGCCGCGACGTCGCCGGCGGCGCCGGCGTGGTCGAGCCCCCCGCCTCGAGCAGCCTCGCGAGGAGGCTCCGCGCCGAGGCCTCCGCGTCCTGCGCCGAGGGCTCGGCGCGCCGCGCCCGCACCACGGCCACGCTGCCCTCGTCGCCGATGAAGACCGAGCGCGGCTCGACGGCGCCTCCCATCGGATCGGCGCCGTCGGCGACCTCCAACACCAGGTAGCCGGCGAGCTCGGGCGCGAGGGGCACGCGCTTCGCCGCCACCACGGTGAGGACGTCTTCGAGCGTCACGGACGCGTCGAGCGCGCTAGCCATCGGTTCCTTCCGCCTCTTGCAGGTGCCCGCCGAGCGCCGGCCGGGTCGCGCGCACCCTAGCAAGAGAGCGGCCCCCGCTTCCAGTTCTTGGCGCTGGCGGCGGCCAAGTGCCGGACGCGAGCGAACCTAGCGGCGCCGCGCCTCGTAGCTGTCGAGCAGCTTCTCCACCGAGGCGAGGTTGTTCTCCACCGCCTCGAGGATGATCTGGCTCATCGCGGTGCTCGAGCCCTTGAGCGCCTCGTAGTAGCGCTGGCGCTCGGTGGAGTGCACGATCGACGGCGGGTAGCCGGCGCGCAGGAGCAGCAGGTTCAGGAGGAGCCGCGCCACCTTCCCGCTGTCGCTCGTGAAAGGGAACACGCGGAGCAGGTCGTAGTGTGCGCGGGCGGCGATCCGCAGCGGCCCCCGAGCCTTGCGCGTCTCGGGGTCGTTCAGCCAGTCGATGACCTGCCGCACCTTCGCCGGGATCTTCTCGGGCGGCGCGTACTCGTGGAAGTACAGCCGGTGCTGGGGGACATCCTTGCGGTAGCGGACGGTCTTGATGTCCCCCTCCTCCGGGTGGAAGATGAGGTAAATCTTCTTGACCACGTCGAGCGTGACCGGGAGCCGCTTGCGAAGGGCGAAGTCGCGCACGTACTCGAGCGCCTCGCGGTGGCGGCGGATCTCCTCGCAGATGGGCTGGAGGCTCGACTCGGCGACCAGCACCGCCGACGGGTCCAGAGCCATCCGCAGCTCCTCTTGGGTGTACACGGTGCCCTCGAGGGCGCTGTCGTGGTAGATCCACGACATGTCGAGGGCCTCCAGGTACTGGCGCTGAAACTCCGGGTCGGCGGCCTGCAAACGCTGGTCGAGCTTCTGGGCCCGCTCCTCGATCGTGAGGGGCTTCGGCGCCTCCGGGGGCGCGATGTGTCCACGCTTCTTGGGCGGGGTCTTGGCGGTCTTGGCGGCCATGGTGCTCCGATCGTCACGCCCCGCCCGGTGCTCCGCGCGTGCGCCCAACTCTCGTAGGTCTGGGCGCGCGAACCCTAACGAACTGTGGCCTCAAACGTCAAGAATGACGCCAAAAATGCAAGTGTTATTATGGCCTTGCAAAGCTGGGTGGCCGCGGAAGAGCCGCACGTGGCGAGAGGTGGCTCTGGGTGTGTGTATGTGTGCGCTCAATCCCGTCGACAAGGCCCGCCAGGCGCGGTACCGACCCGCATGCTTCTCGAGCTGTCGATCCAGAACCTCGTGCTCATCGATCGGCTCTCCGTCGAGTTCGAGGAGGGCTTCAACGTGCTCACGGGCGAGACGGGCGCCGGCAAGTCGATGCTCGTCGACGCGCTCGGGCTGGTCCTCGGGGGCCGCGCGAGCCCCGACGTGGTGCGCACCGGCGAGAAGGAGGCCGAGGTCGAGGCGCGGTTCGAGCTGCCCGCGGGCTCGCGCGCGCTCGAGCGGCTCGCGCAGGCGGGCATCCCGTGCGATGGCGAGCTCGTCGTGCGCCGCGTGGTGCAGGTCGAGGGGCGGAGCCGCGCCTTCCTGAACGGTCGCCTCTCGACCGCGACCCAGCTCGCGGAGCTCGCGAAGGACCTCTGCGACATCGCCTCCCAGCACGAGAGCGTCAGCCTCACGGATCCCGCGAGCCACCTCGAGTACCTCGACGCCTTCGGCCGCCTCGACGACGCGCGCGCCGCGCTCCGCGCGGACTACGCGAAGCTCGCGGACGTCGTGCGATCGCTCGAGTCGACCCGCGCCACCGAGCGGAGCCGCAGCGAGCGAGAGGATTTCCTCGCCTTCCAGGCGCGGGAGATCGACGAGCTCGATCCGAGCCCCGGCGAGGAGCACACGCTCGAGTCGGAGCGCGCGCGGCTCCGACACGCCGAGCGACTCGTCGCCGCCACGCGCGGCGCGGCCGAGCGGCTCTACGACGGCGACGAGGCGATCTGCGACCGGCTCGGTCGCATCGTGTCCGACCTCGAGCAGGCCGCGTCGCTCGATCCCAGCCTCGCCCCAGTCGCGCGGGCCGTGGACGCGGCGCTCGCGGAGCTCTCGGACGCGGCGCGCCAGGTGTCGCGCTACGCGGAGTCCGTCGAGGAGAACCCCGAGCGCCTGGCCGAGCTCGACGAGCGCTACTTTCGCTTGCAGAAGCTGCTGCGCAAGCACGGCCCGAGCACCCAAGAGCTGCTCGCGCACCGCCAGGAGCTCGGCCGCGAGCTCGAGGCGATGGCCTCCGGGCAAGAGCGCCTCGTGGCGCTCGAGGCCGATCGCGACGCCCGGCTCGCGGCGATCGGCGCGACCGCCCGCGCGCTCTCGAAGAAGCGCCGGGCCGCGGCCGAGAAGCTCGCGGACGCCGTGGGGCGCGAGCTCGCGCAGCTCGGCATGGGCCGCGCGCGCGTGTCCGTCGACGTCGCGCCCATCCACCCGGGCCAGAGCGACACCCTCGTCGTGGACGGTGCGCGGCTCACCGAGAACGGCGTCGACCGCGTCGAGTTCCTCATCGCCCCGAACAAGGGCGAGGACCCGAAGCCCCTGCGGCGCATCGCCAGCGGCGGCGAGCTGTCTCGCGCGCTGCTGGCGCTCAAGCGGGTGCTCGCGGAGAAGGGGCCCGCGGGGCTCTACGTCTTCGACGAGGTCGACGCCGGCGTGAGCGGCGCGATCGCCGAGGTGATCGGCCGCAGCATCGCCGAGGTGTCGCGCCACCGTCAGGTGCTGTGCATCACCCACCTGCCGCAGATCGCGGCGCTCGCCGACACCCACTTCGTCGTCGACAAGAGCGAGGAGGGGGAGCGCACGGTGAGCCGCATTCGACGTCTCTCCGAGAGCGAGCGCGTGGCCGAGCTCGCGCGCATGATCGGCGGCGTCAAGGTGGGCGACGCCGCGCGCAAGGCGGCTCGCGAGCTCCTGGCCGCCAAGGACGGGTGAGCGCGCCGTCCTCCCGACCGCAGCGCGAACCCCAACGTCGTCGTCGCGAGCGCCGCGCGCCCGGGCGCGCCGCTAGGCGAACACGAGCGAGACGTTCTCCGACATGCGCAGCGGCTTCGGCCGCTTGGTGAGCACGTCCACGCCGTCTTTCGTGACGGCCAGCGTGTGCTCGAACTGCGCGGAGAGCTTGCCGTCGACGGTGCGGGCCGTCCACTTGTCCCGCGGATCGACCTTCACCTCCCAGCGGCCGAGGTTCACCATCGGCTCGATCGTGAACGTCATGCCGACCTTGAGGCGCTCGCCCGTGCCGCGCTTGCCATAGTGCTTCACCTGCGGGTCCTCGTGGAACTTGCGGCCGATGCCGTGGCCCACGAAGTCTCGCACGACGCTGCAGCCCTGCGCCTCCGCGTACTCTTGGATCGCCGCGCCGATGTCCCCGAGCCGGGCGCCCTCGTGCACCTCGGCGATCGCGAGCTCGAGGCTCTTCCGCGCGACCTCGGTGACGAGGCGCGCCTCCGCGCTCGGGGTGCCGATGTAGAAGGTGGCCGACGTGTCGCCGTAGAAGCCCTTGTAGAGCGTGGTGACGTCGACGTTCACGATGTCGCCGTCGCGCAGCACCTCGGCCCCTGGGATGCCGTGGCACACGACGTCGTTGACCGACGTGCACACGCTCTTCGGAAAGCCGCGGTACTTGAGCGGCGCGGGGTACGCGCCGCGCTTGACGGTGTCCTCGTGGACGATGGCGTCGATGTCGGCCGTGGTCATGCCGACGCGGAGCTGCTCGCCCACGAGCAGGAGGGTCTCGGCGGCCATCTGGCACGCCACGCGGAGCTGCTCGATCTCGCGAGCGTTCTTCAGTTCGATAGCCACGCGGCCTTGTACCACGCGCGCTCGAGAAGGCGAGGGTCGCGCACGCGGACCGAGCTCAGCCGTTCGCTACTTCTTGGTGGGCGCTGCCCAGTCGACGAGGCCGGTCGGGTTGGTCGCGGCGTCGACGACGATGGGGGTGTCGGGCGCGAAGTGAAAATGCGTCTCCTTCTCCCCGTCCGGACGAACGAAGTCCCGCAGGAACGCCACGAAGTGCATGCCGACGACGCTCTCGCTCAGGCTCCGGAGGATGCCCGCAGAGGGCGCCTTGGGGGCGACGCGGAGCTCGAAGTTGCCCGTGGGCGCGTGCGCGCCGGCGAGCTGCTGCTCCACGCGGCATGTGAGGATGTAGCTCGTGCCCGCCGCGTCGTCCTTCGCGCCGACCGTCACGACCTTGAGGCGCACGACGCCGTCCGCGGCCTCCACGCGCGGTCGGAACAGCGAGTCGGCCTTCGGTCGGTAGGACTTGGCCTCTCCCGCGAAGCCCACCGCGGCGCCGTCGATCCCGTCGTCGAAGAGCGTGGCGAAGTGCGCGCCGTAGCTCGACAGCGGCCGCGGCGCCGGCGAGCCCGCGCAGCCGGCCGTGGCGAGGGCGACGAGCGTCAGCGCCGCCATGGTGCGCGCCGCGCTGACGACGCGGGAGGAGGTCCTTAGGGCCATCACGCGCTGCAGCGTACAGGACGACGCGCCGGACCCCGCCAAGTTTTTTCGCTCCCCGTGCGTCGTGCAGGCGCACAGGCGCTTCCAGCGCCCGGACGCGGATGGTACCCTTCGGCCCGAGGAGAGTGGTCGCGATGAATGTTTCCAAGCTGCAAGGTGCGCCGCGTTGGCTCGAGGGCGTGATGAACCGATCCCGCGCTTCGGTGTGGGCTCTGGCGATCGCGATCGCGGTCCCGGCGTGCACGCCCCCGAAGCCCGCGGCGTCGG
>CAZHGG010000533.1:0-5043 GCA_964531755.1 uncultured Polyangiaceae bacterium | reverse complement strand
GGGCGCCGCGGACGCGGCCTCCGACGCGGGCTCCGCGGACGCCGGCGCGTGCTCGCCCGCCTGCGGGCTCGGGCGCCTCTGCTGCGGCGGCGTGTGCGTGAACCCCGACAACGATCCGGGCAACTGCGGCGCGTGCGGCAGGACCTGCGGGGGGGCCACGCCTTACTGCGACGGCGCGTGCCGAGCCACGCCGTGCACCGTGACTGACGCGTGCGCCGCGGCCGGTGGCTCCTGCTGCGGCTCGAGCTGCTGCGCGGCCGGCGCCATCTGCTGCAAGACCGAGGGGCCCCTGGCGACGCCGCCGGTGTGCTTCACCCCCACCGCCGCGCAGAAGACGTGCCCGCAGGGCTGCGCTCCGATGTGCGTCAGCGACCGCAACCTCAAGCGCGACGTGAGCCCCGCGGACGAGCGCGCGGTGCTCGAGGCCGTGGGGCGCATGCCCGTGTCCACCTGGAGCTACACCACCGACGGCGCGCGGGTGCGCCACATCGGCCCGATGGCTCAAGACTTCCACTCGGCGTTCGGCGTGGGCGCGACCGATCAGGCGTACGACCCGATCGACGCGCACGGGGTCGAGCTCGCGTCGATCAAGGCGCTCTACACCCTCGTGCAGGAGCAGTCCGCGCGCATCGACCGCCTCGAGCGGGAGAACCGCGAGCTGCGGGGGAGGCTCGCGCCCGCGCCGAAGAGGCCCGCGCCCGGGCGCCCGTGAGGCCCCTCGGCGTCGCGGCGCTCGGTGCGGCGCTCGCCTGCGCCGCGCTCGCGTGCGGACGTACCCGCGCCGAGGCGCCGAGGCGCGAGGGCGCCGAGGCCGCGGGCGGTGCCGACGAGGCCCGCACGATCGCGTGGGGCGGACGCGAGCGCCGCTACCTCGTTCACGCCCCGCCGAGACGGGGCGCCGGGCGCCGGGCGCTCGTGCTCTCTCTCCACGGCGGCGGCGGCCACGCCGCGGGGGTGGCGGCGCAGACCGGCTTCTCCGCGCTCGCCGACCGCGAGGGCTTCGTGGTCGCCTACCCCGACGGCGTCGACAAGGGGTGGAACGACGGCCGCGCGGGCGTGCCGTCGACGGCCGCGAAGGAGAACGTCGACGACGTGGGCTTCCTCACCGCCGTGCTCGACGACCTCGCGCGCGGTCCGCTCGGCGTCGACCCCGCGCGCGTGTACGTGACGGGGATCTCCAACGGCGCGTTCATGTCGTCTCGGTTCGCGTGCGAGCGCTCCGAGCGCGTCGCCGCGATCGGGCTGGTCGCCGGGACCATGGGCCCGGAGCTCGCCGCGAGGTGCCGACTCGCGCGCCCGGTCGCGGTGATCGCGTTCCTCGGCACGGAGGATCCGCTCGTGCCGTACGAGGGAGGCGTCGTGCACCTCGGCCCGTTCGAGCGCGGTCGCACCGCGGCGGCCCGCGACGCGATGCGTGTATTTTCCACGCAAAACCGCTGCGGCGAGCTCCGCGCGGGCGCGCCCGTCGCCGATCGCGACCCCGACGACGGCTCCGTCGCGCGCGTCGAGGCCGCGGCGTGCGCGGAGGACACCTCCGTCCAGCTCTATACGCTCGAGGGCGGCGGGCACACGTGGCCCGGCGGCAAGCAGTACCTCCCCGCGCGCCTCGTGGGCCGCGTGAACCGCGACGTCGACGCGACCGCGACGATGTGGGCGTTCTTCCGCGAGCACGGGCGGCGCGCACCCTAGGAGAGGAGCCGCGCGCTCGCGCCACGCCGCGCGCCTCTCACCGGCGGCGGCCGACCGCTCGCCTCGTTTTTGCGCCCACGCCGCGCCCACGCGACCTACGCTGAGCGCGTGGACGACGGGGCGCACGCAGAGCGGAGACCGAGCGCCTCGCCTCGCAAGCGCCGGCCCCCGCGCCTCCCGCCCGAGACCAACGTGCTCCAGAGCACCATGGCCGCCATCCTCGCGCCGCGTCGCGCGGTGCCCATCGTCGTGGTCATGGTGCCGCTGCTCTTCATTCAGCACGTGTACAGCCGCGCCGCGGGGGCGCTGCTCCTCGGCGCGCTCATGTGCGGCACGTTCCTCGTCGTGGCCCCCACGCTGTGGCGGCACCTCTTCCCCATGGGCCGGGAGAGCGAGAACCCCACGCGCTCCGCGCTCATCTACGGCGGGGCGGGCGTGGCCCTCATCGTGGGCATCGGCCGAGGCCTCTCCGACCTCGTCGGCATGGGCACGACGTTCCTCACCTCGCGCCCGAGCCTGCTCGTCGAGGTCGCGCTGTTCTGGGTGGGCGGCTGGGGCCTCGCCCGGGACATCGACTTCGAGGAGAACCTCCGCCGGGAGCGCGCGCGCGCCGAGGAGCTCGAGCGGGCGCGCGACCACGCCGAGCTCATCGCGCTGAAGAGCCACCTCGATCCCCACTTCCTCTTCAACACGCTGAACGCGATCGCCGAGTGGTGCCGGGCCGACGGCAGGGTCGCGGAGCGCGCGATCCTCCAGCTCTCGAGCATGCTCCGCACGGTCATGTCGGGCATCGAGGAGGACGAGTGGCCGCTCACGAAGGAGCTCGAGCTCTGCGACGCGCTCTTCTCCATGTACCTCGTGCGCGATCCGGAGATGTTCGTGTACGTGCGCGACGTACCCGCGGACCTCCCCCCGGTGTCGGTGCCGCCGATGCTCCTCCTGCCGCTCGCCGAGAACGCGATGAAGCACGGGCCGTCGAAGGGGCACCGGGGCGAGGTGCGGCTCGCGGCGCGTGTCGACGGCGACCTCATCGAGCTCCGCGTCGAGAACCCAGGCCGCTTCGCCGGGCCGCGCGAGGGGTCCAGCGGCCTCGGGATCGTCGACAAACGGCTCGCCCTCGCCTACCCGGGCCGCGGCACCTTCTCCATCCGCGCCGACGGAGATCGCACCGTCGCCACGCTCCACCTCCCGCTCTCTCCCGAAAGGTCAAACCACGAATGAACGCTCGAGCACCGTCGGTTGTCGCAGGTCGATCGCGCCGCGCGCGCGGCAGGTGCGCCTCGTGAGCGGCGTGAGCGCGCCCCTCCGGGTGCTCGTGTGCGACGACGAGCTCATGGCGCGCAAGCGCGTGGCGCGGATCGTCTCGGAGCTGCCGGGGGTGGAGGTCGTCCTCGAGTGCGCGAGCGGCGAGGAGGTGCTGAAGACGCTGGGCGAGGAGGACGTCGACGTCGCCATCCTCGACATCCACATGCCCGGCCTTTCGGGGCTCGAGACGACCGCGCGCATGCCCGAGGAGCGCCCCTACGTGGTGTTCCTCACGGCGTTCCCGGAGCACGCGGTCGCCGCCTTCGACGTGGGCGCCGTCGACTACGTGGTGAAGCCCGCCGACGAGGCGCGCATCGAGAAGGCGCTCGCGCGCGCCCGGAGCTTCCTCGACGGGCCGCCCAAGGCCGAGCCCGCGCCCGAGGCGCCGTGGCGTAGGCTGGCGATCCCCACGAAGGGCGGCGTGACGCTGCTCGCACCGGACGACATCAGCCACGCGGTGTTCGACGGCAACCTCGTGACCGTGCACACGCGGGACAAGAAGCTGCTCACCGACCACTCGCTCCAGGAGCTCGAGGAGCGGCTCCCCGCGTCGTCGTTCGAGCGGGTGCACCGGCGCGCCCTCCTGAACCTCGACCACGTCGAGCGGCTCGAGTCGCTGGCGACCGGCGGGTACGTCGCGCACCTCGGCACGGGCCTGCGCGTCGACATCTCTCGGCAGTCGGCGAGGAAGCTCCGCCGCCGCCTCGGGCTGCGCTGACTCGCTCCGCTTGCGCGAGGTCGCGGAGGGCCCTAGGAACGAAGAATGAACGCGCCCCTCCTGGTCCCGCAGAAGCTCGTGACGCTCGTCGTCCCCGACTCGGCCGAGGAGGAGATCGTGGCCGAGATACGCCGCATGGGCGTGGGCGTCTCCCTCCTCGAGGTGCGCGGAGCGGGCAAACACGGCGCGCGGCCCGACCCCTGGCACGGGAGCAACACCGAGATCCGCGCCGTGATGGACGCCGACCGCGCCGAGCGACTCCTCCGGCGCCTCGAGACCGACCACCTCCCGACGACGAACATCGTCGGGTGGGTCAGCGACGTCGAGGCGTGGCCCGCGGCGCGCTTCTCAGGTTGAGCGCGCGCTGAGCTCGGCGTGCAGCTCGGCGACGAGCGCCTCGATCGCCGCGAGCCCGTGCGTGATCTTCTTGAAGAACGACGGGTTGTGGGGCACGACGACGAAGCGCTCGTGTTTGCTCCACAGCGCGTAGAGCTTCCGGTCGAGCGCCACGGCCTCTTCGTTGGTCTCGATGCGCTCGGGGTTGCCACCCTCGATCGAGCTGCCCCCCACCGCCGCGCTCTCGAGGAAGATCACCGCGTCGTAGCGCGCGAGCTCGGCCTCCTCGGTCGTGCCCATCGCCTCGAAGAACGTGGGCCGCTCAGCGGGCCAGTACGCCGCACCGTCGGCCGTGCCGCGATCGCAGAGCAAGATGCGGTCGGGGAAGCGCATCGACTGAACGTCCTCCAGGTTGCGCTGCACGTGGTAGATCGCGCGCTGCGCCGCCCCGCTCGCCAGCGTGCCGCCCACGCGCGGGAACCCGCCCGAGAAGAGCAGCGTGGCAGCCTCCGGCACGACCACCACTCGCTCGCCGATCTCGCGCCGAAAGAGATCCGCCGCCGTCGTCTTGCCGCCGCCCGGCCCGCCCGTCAGCACGATGCGGCAGCGCCCATTGGAACCGTTCTCGCCCATGGCCCGCCAGCCTAAGGCGGAACCCCGTTCCGCCGATCCTGAATCGTCCGAAGGCGATGAGCACACGGCGCGGTCACGCGAGCCCGGAATCCCCCGGAGGAGCGACGTCGAAACCTCCACGCGAGCGGTCTCGCCGGCCGCGTGAGCGGTCGCACAGAGGGCGGCCGCCGAGCGTCCAAGGGGGATGCAGCTCCCCTCGCCCCCTCCCACCTCACCGAGCCCGTCGTCACCCAGCCCGTCCGTCGGCGCCGCGCCCGCCGCGAGCGACGCCCCCCTCGCGCCGCACCCGGGCTACGGGCCACCCGCCCTGGCCGCGCCCCACGGCGCTCCGCCGCCCTACGTGTGGGAGGGCTGGGCGCCCG
>CAZHGG010000532.1:0-5051 GCA_964531755.1 uncultured Polyangiaceae bacterium | reverse complement strand
GTCGCCGCCGGGCACCGGTGTGGGGCCCGGCGCGCTCGAGCCCGCGGGCCCAACGCCCGACACGAGCGCGCCCGCGGCGGTCACGCCGAGCTCCGGCGCGTCGGAGCGGAGAAAAGATGCAAGCTGCATGTTTCTAGGGGCGAACGCGAGCCCGAGGGCGGGCTTCGGGCGGCTGTCGCCCGCGACTCCGGCCGGCGGTCCGCCCCAGCGGCCGCGCTTCGGGCTCTCGCACGCGATGGGGCCCGTCCAGGGGTGCCGCACGGCGTAGCGCGCCTGGAAGTTGTTCGCGTATTCGCTCGGCCGCGAGCGCTCCTCGAGGCGACCCTCGGGGCCGCGCTGCTCGCGCCCGCCCATGATGGCCGGCGCGGCGCGGAAGACGAGGTCCTCGCCGAGCGACTGCTTCGTGTAGCGGGCGTGCAGGCGCGTGATCACGAAGCCGCTCGGGCGAAAGCCCCCGCGGCGCATCATCGGCGGGCTCGGCATCCCCGGAGGCGAGGGCTTGCCGGGCAGTCCGCCCGGAGGTCGCGGCGCCGGGCGGCCAGGGGCCGGCGGTGACGGCGGCGGAGGCGCGTCGCCCGCGTTGAGGACATCGGCGCCGAGGGTCGCGAGCTCGTTGTAGGTGAGCGCGGGGAGCGGGCACGGATCACACGTCGAGGCGTCCCACGCGTACTCCGTGACGACCGCCCGCGGGTTCTTCTCGATCGTGCGATCGAAGAGTGACGTGTAGAATGCACCGAACGACTCGCGCGCGTTCTCGGCCACGTCGAGGTTCGTGGGGATCGTGACGTTCGGGTAGTTCGCCACCTCGTAGCGTGTGTTCCGGGCGAGCACGTGGACGATGAGGTCCTGGGGGCCGTTCGCGTTCATGAGACCGAGCCGCACGGGGAGGGCGAACTTGTCCGAGTCGTAGTGAAAGCGCAGCGGCGACAGGTTGGCCATGCCCTTGTCGAACGTGACCTTGCTCGCGTCCACCTTGGCCACGAAGAACTTGCTGCCCTGCTGCACGTACGGGCGGAAGTACGGCTCGGCGCCAGGCGGGATGGTGTACTTCTGCTGGCGAAGCCAAGTGTCGAGCCCGCCCGCGTCCTTGGCGGAGAGGATCACGATCTCGTATTCGCCCACCGTGAACTGGGCCTCGACCGTGACGCCAAGGTCGGCCTTCTTCGCGGGCGCGGCGCCCGCGGGCACGGCCCCCCCGCGGCCCAACGCCATGCCCGTCTGCTCCCAGTGGTGGTCCTGCTCGCACGGGTCGCGCTCCCAGTACTCGACGAGCCGCGGGGCCGCGAGCTTGTCGAGCTTCTCGAAGATGTCCTTGGGGAGCGTCTTGACGTTCTCCTTCTGGAGGATCACCGGCACGGGCACGACCATCGCGAAGTTCGCCGCGGGCCCCTCGTAGTTGTTCTGCATCGAGAGGACCGTGCGCGTGCCCTCCCGCATGAGCGCCACCTGCGTGGCGTTGTTGAAGAGCTTCGCGTCGGCGCCGCCCACGTAGAACCCGCAGAACGCGGCGGCCTCACGGGGCGCCGCGAGGAGGCTCGCGCCGAGGGCGAGCGCGAGGGCGGTGGAGACGAACGCGGACTTCTTCATGGGAGGCTCCGGCGGCGAGTTCAGCGTGGCGGCGGCGAGGGTGCGCGAGGCGAGAGGCCCTGCTCGGCGACGTAGGTCGCGAAGCTCCGCTGCGCCTCTTCGTCGCCGTGGTGGAGGGCCAGCACGCGCGGCGTCGGGAGGTGGCGGAGCCACGCGAGCAGCTCCGCGCGGTCGGCGTGGGCGGAGAGCCCCTTCACGTTCTCGACGCGCGCGCGAACGAGCACCTCCTCGCCGTCCAGCTCGAGCCTCGCGCCGGCCTTCGCCGCGTCTTGGATGCGCCGGCCCGGCGTGCCCTCGGCCTGGTAGCCCACGAAGAGCACGACCGTGCTCGGATCAGGGAGCCCGTCGACGAGGTGCCGCAGGATGCGGCCACCGGTGCACATGCCGCTGCCCGCGATGATGAGGAGCGGGCCCGGCAGATCGCGCAGCTTGTAGGAGTCGCTCCCCCGCTTGACGACGAAGAGCGTCTCCCAGTCGAGGACGTCGCTGTCTCCGTGGGCGAGGCGGTCGAGGCTCTCGCGGTCGAAGAGCCTCGAGAACCGCTTGTACGTGTCGGTGACCGAGAGCCCCATCGGCGTGTCGAGCGCCACGGGGAACGCTGGCACGCGGCCGTCCTCGACGAGCTCGTTCAAGATGTAGAGGAGCGTCTGCGTGCGCCCGATGGCGAAGCTCGGCACGAGGACCCGGCTCTTGTTGGCGTAGGCGTCGAGCAGGACGCGCTCGAGATCGGCGCGCACGTCGTCGTGTCCGTGGGCGTGCTCTCGCCCCCCGTACGTCGTCTCGACGACCGCGACGTCGAGCGGGGCGCCGGTGTCCCACGTGGTGTTCGGATCGCGCAGGATGGGGGCGTTCGGCCGCCCGAGGTCGCCCGAGAGGATGACCCGCGAGCGCGCCGAGCGCAGCTCCACGCTCGCCGAGCCGAGGATGTGCCCGGCCTCGTGGAACGCGAGCGTGACGCCGGGGAGCGCCTCGCGCGGCGTGCTGTAGGGAGAGGGGCGCGAGAGCGCGTCGAAGCGGCGCAGGAACGCGCGCACCTCGGCGTGGGAGGCCCGCAGCATCTCGAGGCTGTCTTCGAGCGAGAGCCGCGTGACCGCGAGCGTCGCGGGCGTGCCGAGGATGGGGGCGTCGAACCCGCCCTCGAGCAGCGCGGGCAGGCTCCCCACGTGGTCGTTGTGCCCGTGGGTGAGCACCACGGCGTCGACGTCGCGGGCCGCGTCGGGCACGCGGAAGCCCCGCGCCTCGCGGCCCTGCGGCACGCCGCAGTCGACGAGGACGGCGCGGCCGCCGAGCTCGACGCGCGACATCGCGCCGGTCACCGTGCGCCACGCGCCGAGGAGCGTGAGCTGGCCGTCCGGGAGCTTGTGCACCTTCTCGCAGGGGACGACCTCGGTCATCCAGCGAGCATCGCAGGGACCGTCGCCGGGTGGAAGGCTCGACGCGCCGCCCCGCGCGGCGCCCGGCGGGGCGCGGGCTGGCGCGCTCTTCGGGCTCAGTAGCGGATGTGGACCGTCGTGCCCTTGTTGTCGTTCGACGTGTACCCGTGCCACCCCTCCGGGACGGGCGGGTCGGTCCACATGAAGATGCGCCGCGCGTCGATGGGCGCGAGGTTCACGCAGCCGTGGCTCCGCGCGGTGCCGAACACGTCGTGCCAATACGCCGCGTGCAGGGCGTAGGCGCCCTCGAAGAACTGCACCCACGGGACGTCGCGGAGCTCGAAGCTGCCCGCGCCGCGCCGGAGCTGCCTGCCGTCTTTGTCGCGCGGCGGGGTCTTCGGCTTGGGCTCGCCGCCGGGCGACGGGCCGCCGCCGGAGCTGCCGCCGGAGCGCTCGTTCGAGTCCATCGTGGAGGTGATGTGCTTGTTCTTGATGCGGAACGTGCCCTGCACGGTGGACTTGGTGGTCTTCGGGTCGCGCGCGCCGTCCTGCCCCGTCGATACAAGTGTAGCATACACAGGTTTCTTGCCCTCCCACAGGACGAGCACCTGGTTCTCGATCGAGACGTCGATCCACTTCTCGCCCTTGGCCGCCGCCGCAGGCAGCTCGGACGGGGGCCGGGCGACGTGGAGATCTTTCGACTTGAGCCAGCGCCCCCCCACGAGCTCGCGCTCCTGGTCGGTGCCCTTCCCGCGGGTCTGGCCGGTGAGCTTCACCGCCGTGCGCGCCTTCTTCGCCCCGTCGTCGACGCGCAGGAACGCCATGGGGAAGCCGTAGCCCTCGAGCTCGACGCCATGGAACCGCGACGCGGTGTCGGGCTTCACCTTGGTGGTCGGGATGAGGCGCAGGTCGACCGTGATGGCGAACGGGCGCTTCAGGTGCTCCTCGTCCGTGTTGAAGAACCCCACGAACGCGAGCCCCGAGTGCCGGAGCACGCGGTTCGCGAAGATGGCGCTCGGCGGCACGGTGAAGCCCGACACGTTGGGGATGGTTCGGCTCGTGCCCTCGAGCCAGAACGGCGGCGGATCGGCCTCGCTCTTGCCGCCGAAGAGCTCCGCCTGGCTCATCGACGTGGAGAGCTTCTCGGGTTTGTAGCCGAAGACCTCCACGTCGTTCGCGCCGAGCACGACCGCGTTGAGCTCGTCGCGCTTCTTCTCGAACTTGGCGAGGTGCTCCTTCAGGCTCATCTCGCTCTTGAGCTGCATGGCCTTCGTGGGGATGCGCAGGTACTGCGGCGCGACCGCCCGCACGAAGCCGTAGGCGTAGGGCAGGGGCTTGCGGAGGTCGGGGCGGACGCTCGACGCGCGCACGAGCGGCGCCTCGAGGTCGAGCGTGGCGCTCTTTCCGACGCACACGTAGCCTGCCGGCTCGATGTGCACGAAGCCGCCGGGGGCCGGGCACTCGGCGTTCGAGATGGGGCCGCCCTTGCGAGGGACGATCGCGCCCATGCGCAGGTACCCGAGCTTGTTCGACGACGCGGTGGGCTTCTCGAACACGCTGGTGCTCATGTCGAGCGCGGCGACGCAGGCGCCGCTCGGGCACGCCGCGGCGCTCGTGCTCGCCTTCGCCTGCCCCGACGCGGCGCTGGCCGCGGACGCGCTGCTGAGCGACGCCGCCGCAAACGGCTCCGCGTCGTCGCCCGCGTCGGCCGCGCCCTGCGCCTTCGCGCACCCCGCGCACCCGAGCGAGCCGAGCCCGGCCGCCGCAGCGAGCGCGGCGAGGGCGACACGAGCGCGAGACGCGACGGACGAGACGGACGGGACGGACAGGACCTGCGGGAGACGACTCACGACCCGGGTACCATGCTGCGCCGAGCGCCGCTTGGCCAGCAAAATGGGCCTCGTTTCGTGGTAGCGGTCGGGCTGTGAGGTCACGCGACGAGCACCGCGCCTTCCTCGAGCGCAACACGACGCGCGCGGGCGTGCCGCTCGTGCCCGAGCTCACCGTGCGCGTCGCGGCGGAGGTCACGCCGCTCTGGCACGCGACGGAGGCGTGGCTCGCGGAGGCGGGGCTCGAGCCGCCGTTCTGGGC
>CAZHGG010000531.1:0-5051 GCA_964531755.1 uncultured Polyangiaceae bacterium | reverse complement strand
GTGGCCGAGGCGGGCCCGTCGGCCGCTGACGCGAGCGCGAGCACCGACGGCGGACCGGCGAAGGACGCCAAGGCGCTCAAGCGGGACGCGCAGCGGGCGCTCGATCGCGGGAAATTCGCCGCGGCCATCGAGGCGGGCGAGGCGTCGGTCGAGGCCGACCCGACGGACGCGGAGGCGTGGCTGCTCCTCGGCGCCGCGTACGACAGCAAGGGGCGCCCCGCCGACGCGCGTCGCGCGTACCAGTCGTGCATGCTGAAGGGCAAGCGCGGCCCGACGGGCGAGTGCGCGGCCCTCCTGCGGTGAGCGGCGGCGCGTGCCGGCGAAGACGGCGCGGGCTCGCGAGATTCGAGCCCGTGGCCGCATTTTTTCGCGCATGCGCGCGGATTGTTTGCTAAGCCCCCACGCCTCCCTCTCGGAGCGTTCGAGCGCGATCTGCGCGGCTCCTATCGGGACCCATCGAGGAGAAGATTTGTCATGAGCGCCATGCCCAACGTCCAGGCCACGTCCCGCCCCGCTTCCGGAAAGGGTGCGGCTCGCCGCATTCGTTCGTCCGGGAACATCCCCGCCGTCGCGTACGGCAAGACCCTCGCCGCCACGCCCATCGCCGTCGCGCCGAAGGACGTGCTGGCGATCCTGCGCGGCGAGGCCGGCAAGAACACCGTCATCAAGATGGCGATCGACAGCAAAGATCTGCTCGTGATGGTGAAGGACTACTCCTACCACCCCGTCACGCGCAGCCTCCTCCACGTCGACTTCGTCGAGGTGAAGCTCGACGAGCCGGTCGACACCGACGTGCCGGTCGTCGTGAAGGGCAAGGCGGCGGGCGTCGTGGCGGGCGGCATCCTCCGCCAGGTCTTCCGCACGCTGCCGGTGCGCTGCCTGCCCGACCGCATCCCCCTGCACGTCGAGGTCGACGTGACCGAGCTCAAGCTGAACGAGGCGATCGCCACGAAGGACCTCACCTTGGCCGAGGGCGTCTCCGTCCGCTTCCCGGCCGAGCAGACCATCATCTCGGTCGTGGCGCCCGAGAAGGACCGCAGCGAAGAGGCCGCCGCGGCCCCCGGCGCGCCCGCGGGGAAGGACGCCAAGGCGAAGGACGCCAAGGCGGCCGCCGCCCCCGCGAAGGACGCGAAGAAGAAGTAGCCGAGGCACGTGCTCGTCGTCGGCCTGGGCAACCCGGGGAAGAAGTACGAGAGGACCCGCCACAACGTGGGCTTCGTCGTGCTCGACGCGATCGCGAAGGACAACGGGCTCGAGGACTTCCGCGAGAAGTTCTCGGGCCTCTTCTCCAAGGGCAGCGTGTACGGCAAGGACGCCGTGCTGCTGAAGCCGCAGACCTTCATGAACCTCTCGGGCGACTCTGCGCAGCCCGCGATGGTGTTCCACAAGCGCGCGGTCGGCGACGTGATCGTGATCCACGACGAGCTCGATCTCCCCTTCGGGGAGGTGCGCGTGAAGGTCGGCGGCGGGCACGCGGGCCACAACGGCCTTCGGTCCCTCATCGGACGCATGGGGAGCCCCGACTTCGTGCGCGTGCGCGTAGGCGTGGGGCGCCCGCCAGCTTCGTTCGCCGGGGACGTGGCGGACTACGTCTTGAGCGACTTCGCGCCCGACGAGCGCGCCGCGCTGCCCGGCATCATCGAGGAGGCCCGGCGCGCCGTCGAGCGCGTGGTGCGGGACGGCGCGGTCGCCGCCATGGGCGCCGTGAACGCCAAGGCGCCGCCTCGGAACGGCCGTCGCGACGCCACCTGAGCTGGAGGGCCCGCGCGCCCGCGCGCCCGAGCGGGTGGTCGAGGGTCAGCGCCCGCGGAACGTCGCCTTGCGCTTCTCCGTGAAGGCCGCGAAGCCCTCCTTCGCGTCGTTCGAGCGGAAGAGCTCGGCCTGAAGCTCGCGCTCGAGCGCGAGGCCCTGCTCGAGGCCCCCCTCGAGGCCCGATTGCACCGCCCGCTTGATGCGCCCGACGGCGAGCGGCGCGCCCGTGGGGGGGCAGAAGCGCCGGCCGTACGCGACGACCTGCTTGATGAACGCGTCGTTCGACTCCGCCTCGAACACCTTGTTGACGATGCCCGCAAGGAGCGCGTCGTCGACGCCGAGCTTGGTGCCCTCGATCATGTATTCGATCGCCTTCGAGCGGCCGACGAGGCGACCGAGCCGCTGCGTGCCGCCCGTCCCCGGGAGAACGCCGAGCAGCGCCTCCGGGAGGCCGATCTGAAGGTCACCGGCGCGCGCGATGCGGAGGTCGCAGGCCAGCGCGACCTCGAGCCCGCCGCCGATCGCGTGCCCGTTGATGGCCGCGATGCAGAGCTTCGGGGTCTGCTCGAGGCGCGAGAGGGTCTCGTTCGCGTGGAGGCAGAAGTAGTACTTGAACGTCGCGTCCGCCTCTTGGAGCATGTTGACGTTCGCGCCGGCGGAGAACGCCTTGTCGCCGTGGCCCGTGAGCACGATGACGTGGACGTCGTTGTCGAAGCGCGCCTCCAGGATGCACGCGTCGAGCTCCTTCAGCATCTCGTAGCTGTACGAGTTCACCGGCGGATCGTTCAGCGTCATCAGCGCGACGCCCTTGTCCGTGGAGTAGTTGACGAGCGCTCCCATGGTGTCGTGTCTCCCCGCCTCGATCGGCGCAGCCGCGAGCTCGCGCCAGGTCGGTGGACCCGTCGCACACTTGCGTCGAGCCGTTGTAGCCCGAAGACCCCGGCGCTGGCCAGCGCCAGCCGACACGGCCGAGTGGCACTTCGGATTGAAGTCGTGAAGTCGAGGCACTAGGGTGCCGGGCGGCATGGATCTCGCACCCTTGAAGCTGGAAGTGAAGGAGCTCATCGTCCGCGAGCTCAACCTCGAGGGGCGAGCTCCGGCCTCCATCGAGGACGACGCGCCGCTCTTCGGCGAGGGCCTCGGCCTCGACTCGCTCGACGCGCTCCAGCTCGCCATGAGCCTCGAGGAGACCTTCGGCGTCCCCATCCCGGAGGGGCCCGAGGCGCGCACCATCTTCCGCTCCGTGACGGGCATCGCCGAGCACATCGCGAAGGGTCGCCCTTCACCCGCCTCGTGAGCCCTCCGGAGGCGCGCGCCGCGGATCCACGCATCGCGGTGTCCGGCGTGGGCGTCGTCTCGGCGCTCGGCGGCACGGCGGAGAGCACCTGGGCCGGCATCCTCGCGGGCCGGCGCGGCGTCCGAGAGCTCACCCTCTTCGACCCCGCGGGGTACCGCTCGACCCTCGCCGCCGAGGTGACGGGCCTCCGGACGCGCCCCGACGACTCGTGGTCGCGGACGGCCGAGATGGGCCTCGTCGCGGCCGGCGAGGCGGCGCTCGCGGCCGATCTCGCAGGCGCGCGCGCCGCGGGCCTGCGGGTCGGCCTCGTCGTCGGCGCGACCACCGGCGGCATGTTCGAGACTGAGGCGCTCCTCGCGCTCCTCGCCGATCCGAAGGAGCGCGAGACCACGAAGGACGCCGCGTGGCGCCGGCTCTTGTCGAACCCCATCAGCTCCACCACGGCGTGGATCGACCGCGAGGTGGGGCCCTTCGCGCGCACCCGCACGCTGTCGAGCGCGTGCTCGAGCGGCGCGAACGCCCTGGCCGTGGCCGCCGACTGGCTGCTGCTCGACCTCGTCGACGTCGTCCTCGCCGGAGGCGCCGACGGGCTCTGTCGCTTGACCCAGGCGGGGTTCGGCGCGCTCGCCGCCTGCGATCCGGAGCCCTGCCGCCCCTTCGACGTGCGCCGCCGCGGCCTGAACCTGGGAGAGGGGGCGGGCTTTCTGGTCCTCGAGCGGGCGAGCACGGCGCGTCGGCGCGGCGCACAGGTCAGATGTATTCTCGCGGGCTGGGCCATCGGCTCCGAGGCGCACCACATCACGAACCCCGAGCCGACGGGCGCCACCCCGGCGCGACTCCTCACGGAGTCCCTGCGCCGGGCCGGGCTCGGGCCAGAGAGCCTCGGCTACGTGAACGCGCACGGCACCGCGACCCCGCTGAACGACGCGATGGAGTCGGCCGGGCTCGTGACCGCCCTCGGCGAGCACCTCGGGGCCGTCCCGGTGTCGAGCTCAAAGGCGCAGCTCGGGCACACGCTCGCCGCGGCGGGCGCCATCGAGGCGGTGCTCACGACGCTCGTCCTGCGCGACGGCAAGCTGCCGCCCACGGTCGGCCTCGAGCAGCCCGATCCCGCGTGCCCGCTGCGGCACGTCCTAGCCACCGAGGACGCCGACGTCTCCGTGGCGGCGTCGAGCTCGTTCGGCTTCGGCGGCATGGACTCGGTGCTCGTCTTCGCCGCCGAGGGGCGCGCGTCTCCGCCGCCGCGCCCCCGCCACGAGGTCGTGGTCGTCGGCGCCGCCGCGCTCACGCCGCGGGGCCTCCGCGTGGGGCGCGCGACGCACGAGCTGCTGGCCGCCCCCATCGACGGCGCGAGGACCGTCAGCCTCGACCCCGCGTGGTTCGACGCGGCCCGTGCGCGCCGCTTGGATCGCCTCTCGCGGCTCGTGACGGTCGTGGCCGAGCGCGCCCTCGAAGGCACTCCGCGCGCCGGCGAGGCGCACGCCGAGCGCGTCGGGCTCCTCGTCGGCAACGCGTGGGGGAACCTCGACGCGTCGGCGGGCTTCATGCGGCGGGTGTTCGACAAGGGGCCGCGCCTCGCGAGCCCGGCCGAGTTCCCAAACCTCGTGCCCAGCTCGCCCGTGGGCCACGCGAGCGTGTACCTCGGCCTCACGGGGCCAGCGTTCTCGCTCTGCGACTTCGCCGCCAGCGGGGAGGCGAGCTTCCTCCAGGGCTTCGAGATGGTGGCGTCCGGCGAGGCCGAGAGCGTGTGCGTGGGCGGGGTCGAGGAGGCGAGCGACATCGTCGAGAACGTGCTCTCTCGCGTGTTCCGCGATCCGAGCGCGCGGCCTCAGCGCGCCGAGGGCGCCGCGGCGTGCACCCTCACCACCGCTGTGGCCGCCGCCGCGCGAGGTCTCCCCGTGTTGGCGCGCGTGCTGGGCGCGGTCGCGTTCCGCACGGGGCCGGGGGCCCTCGCCGCCACGGGCCTCGCGGCCCCCGTCGCGGGCGCCGTCGTGCTCGCTCG
>CAZHGG010000530.1:0-5076 GCA_964531755.1 uncultured Polyangiaceae bacterium | reverse complement strand
GAGCCTGCGCCCGCCGCGCCCGAGGCCGACCTCGTCGCGCGTGCGGTCAGCCGCCGCCCCGAGCTCGCCCGCTCGCGGGCCCGGGTGGCGCAGCTCATGGCGACCGACGAGCGCCTCGCGCGCGAGCTCTTCCCGCGGCTCAGCGTCTACCTCGGGGTCGACGCGGCCCCGGTGTCGCCGATCTTCGGCCAGCTCGGCCTCTCGGTCGAGCTGCCGGTGGCGCAGCGCAACCAGCGCGCGCGCGCCGTCGCGCAGCGCCAGCGGAGCGCCGAGGAGGTGCGCACGGCGCTGCTCTTGCGCCAGATCGTGCGAGACGTGAGCGCGGCGCGGGCCGCGTACGAGGGGCGCAGGCGCGAGCTCGACCTGCTGAGTCGCACCGCGCTCCCCGCGGCCGAGCGCACGCTCGAGCTGGTCGAGCTCGGCTGGAGCGCCGGGCGGTTCGACATTTTCCGCGTCACGTCGGCCGCGCGCGACGTCGCCCGCGTCCGGGCGCTCCGCATCGACGCGCTCGAGGCCGCGTGGCTCGAGCACGTGGCGCTCGACTACACTGTGGGAGGAATCTCGTGACCCAGGAAGCCGCGACCGCCGCACCCGCCCGCGCGTCCAGCGCACTCCGCTGGGGCGCCGTCGCCCTCGTCGCCGTCGTCGTCGCCGGGGGCGTGGTGTACTCGGTGCGGCACAAGGCGCCGGTCGAGGCCGAGCCCGCGCGCGACGTGCCGACCTTCGACGGCGAGGCGATCCGCTTCTCGCCCGCCTACGCGGAGCGCGTGGGCCTCGTCTTCGCGAAGGTCGAGAGCGGCAGCTTGTCGCCCACCTCGAACTTTACGGGCACCGTCGCGTTCGACCCGGAGCGCGTCGCCGTCGTCGGCGCGCGTGTCGCGGGCCGCATCCGCCACGTGCTGAAGTTCGACGGCGATCACGTCAAGCCGACCGACACCCTCGCGGAGCTCGAGAGCGCGGAGCTCGGCTCGGCGCAGTCGGCGCTGCTGGTCGCGAAGGCGCACCTCGCGGCCGCCGAGGCCAACGATCTGCGCGAGAAGCAGCTCGCCGACGCGAAGGTCTCGTCGGCGCGCGACGCGGAGCTCGCGCACGCCGTGGCGCTCGCCTCGAAGGCCGAGGTCATGGGGGCCGAGCAGCGCGTGCAGGCCCTCGGCGGCGGGAGCGCGACGGGCGTCGGCGTCTTCCGGGTCACGAGCCCCATGCCGGGCCGGATCGTGGAGTCCCACGTCTCGCGCGGGCAGTCGGTCGACCCCTCGGCCATGCTCTTCCGGGTCGCCGACCTGTCGCGCGTGTGGGTCGAGCTGTCGGTCTTCGAGCGCGAGCTCGCCGGCATCCGCGAGGGCGACGACGTGGAGCTCTCTCCCCAGACCAACGCGGCCGTCGTGCTGAAGGGCAAGGTCGGGCGCGTCGGCGACGTCATCGACCTCGAGACGCGCAGCACCGACGTGCGCATCGTCGTCGACAACACGAGCGAGCTCTTGCGGCCCGGTCAGTCGGTCACGGCCCGCATTCACCGCCAGGTGGTGAAGGCCGAGGGCTTCCTGCTCCCACGTGAGGCGCTCACCACGGTCGACGGGAAGGTCACGGTGTTCGTGGTCCGCGAGAAGAACGCGGTGGAGCCCCGCACGGTGGTGGTGGGCGCGCGCGACGCGACCCGCGTGCAGGTCACCTCGGGCCTCGCGGCGACCGACACGGTCGTGACCAAGGGCGTCTTCGCGCTCAAAGCGGAGATCTTCCGGTGAGGGCGCGCGGCTGATGCTCGCGGCGATCGTCCAGGCCTCGATCCGGCTGCGCTTCATGATGCTCGCGCTGCTGGCGCTGCTGCTCGCGGGGGGCGTCGCGGCGGCGCGCGCGCTGCCCATCGACGCCGTGCCGGACGTGTCCACGGTGCAGGTGTCCGTGCTCACCGACTGCCCCGGGCTTGCCCCCGTCGAGGTCGAGCGGGTGGTCACCTTCCCCATGGAGGCGGCGCTGAACGGCCTGCCCCACCTGACCGAGCTCCGCTCCGTGTCGCGCGACGGGCTCTCGGCCGTCACGGTCATCTTCGACGACAAGACCGATCTCTGGTTCGCCCGCCAGATGGTGATCGAGCGCGTCCGCGGCGTGGAGCCAGGCCTGCCCAAGGGCTCGGGCCGCCCGGAGCTGTCGCCCGTGTCGGGCGGCCTCGGCGAGATCTACCAGTTCGTGGTGCGGTCGGATCGGCACTCGCCCATGCAGCTCCGCACGATCCTCGACTGGGAGATCATGCCCAAGCTCCGCAGCGTGCCCGGCGTCATCGAGCTCAACACGATGGGCGGCGACCTGAAGGAGTACCAGGTCGTCGTCGACCGCGCGCGCCTCCACAGCCACGGCATGAGCCTCCGTGACGTAGCGGATTCACTCGAGATTTCGAACGTCAACGTCGGCGGCGGCTACCTCGATCGCGGCGCCGAGTCGTTCACCCTCACGGCCGTCGGGAAGCTCCGCAACGAAGAGGAGATCGCGAACGTCGTGCTCCGCACGGCGGCCGACGGCACGCCGCTGCTCGTCAAGCACCTGGCCGACGTGCGCGTCGGGTCGGCGCTGCGGCACGGCGTCATCACGCGAGACGGCGAGTCCGAGGCGGTGACCGGCATCGTCATGATGCTCGTCGGCGCCAACAGTCGGGACGTCGTCGCCGCCGTGAAGCGCAAGGTCGCGGAGGTGCAGTCGGAGCTGCCGCCTGGCGTGCTCATCGACCCCATCTACGACCGCGCCGACTTCGTCGGGCGCACGGTCTCGACGGTCATGAAGAACCTGGTCGAGGGCGTGCTCGTCGTCACGGTGGTGCTCGCGCTGCTCCTCGGCACGGTGCGCGGCGCGCTGGTGGTCGTGCTGGGCATCCTCGCGTCCATGGCGATCGCGCTGTTCGGCATGCTCGCGTTCGGCGTCACCGGCGATCTCATGAGCCTCGGGGCGATCGATTTCGGGTTCCTGGTCGACGGCCCGATCATCATCCTCGAGAGCGTGATGGCGGCGACCGCCGGCAAGCACCTCGCCGACGCCGCGCGGCGACGCGAGTACGGCCGCGTCGCGTCCGCCGTGGTCCGGCCGGTGGCGTTCTCCGTCGCGATCATCCTGCTCGTGTACATCCCGCTGCTCGCGCTCGAGGGCATCGAGGGCAAGATGTTCCGGCCCATGGCCATCACGATGGCGTGCGCGCTCTTCGGCGCGCTCGTCTATTCGGTGGTGTTCTTCCCGGCGCTCCTCGTCACGTTCGTCCCGCCGCCCAAGGGGCACGCCGCGCGGTGGCTCGTGTGGTCCGAGCGCCAGTACGCCCGCGCGCTCCACGCGGCGGTCCGGGGTCGGTGGCCGCTCCTCGGGGGCTCGCTCGTCGGCCTCGTCGGGAGCTTCGTCCTCCTCGCGGGGGCCGGCGCCGACTTCGTGCCGCGCATCGACGAGGGCGACGCGGTCGTCACGATCCGCCGGGCGCCGTCGATCGGCCTCGGCGAGGCGCGCGAGCTCGACCTCAAGGCGGAGCGCGTGCTGCGCCGCTTCCCGGAGGTCGTCACGACGCTCGGCATGACGGGGCGCGCGGAGGTGGCGATCGACCCCGTGGGCAACGACAACACCGACATGTTCGTCCACCTCAAGCCGAAGAAGGAGTGGACGACCGCCTCCGACCTCGACGGCCTCTCGGTCGCCATGAAGAACGCGATCGAGAGCGAGGTCGAGGGCACGTTCGTGTCGGTGTCCCAGCCCATCGAGGACAAGACCAACGAGCTCATCAGCGGGTCGCGCGCCGACGTGCAGATCGCCATTTTTGGCCCCGATCTGAACGAGCTCAAGCGCCTCAGCGAGCTCGTGGGGAGCACCGTGCGCGCGGTGCAAGGCGCCGGAGACGTGCGCGTCGAGCGCGTGCTCGGCGCGCCTTCCCTCGTGGTGCGCCCCGACCGCGTCCGCCTGGCGAGGTACGGCGTGGCCGCGGAGGACGCGCTCTCGGCCATCCAGGCGGCGCGCGTCGGCATCCCCGTGGGCTCGATCTACGAGGGGAACAAGCGCTTCGACCTCCGCGTGCTGGTCCCGCCTAGGTCCACCTCCGTCGAGGCGATCGGCGAGCTCTTCGTCGAGGCCCGGAGCGGCGCGAGCAGGGGCAAGGCCGTCCCGCTCGAGGAGGTCGCGACCGTCGTCGAGACCGAGGGCCCCACGCAGGTGAGGCGCGTCGGGCTCACGCGCACCGTGCGCGTCGAGGTGAACCTGCGCGGTCGCGACCTGGTCTCTTGGGTGAACGAGGCCCGCGCCACCGTGGACAAGAAGGTCAAGCTCGACACGGGGTATCGCATCGAGTGGGGCGGCCAGTTCGAGAACTTCGAGCGCGCGCAGGCCCGCCTCGGCATGGTCGTGCCGATGAGCCTCGCCATCATCTTCGGCATGCTGCTCTGGATGTTCCAGAGCGCGCGGTACTCGGTCTCCGTGTTCCTCGTCGTGCCGTTCGCCCTCACCGGCGGCATCCTCGGGCTCGTCCTGCGTGGCCTCTCGTTCAGCATCCCGGCCGCGGTGGGCTTCATCGCGCTGGCGGGCGTCTCGGTGCTCAACGGCGTCGTGATGGCCGACGAGGTGAAGCGCCGCGTGACGACGGGCGCCGAGGTGCGTGTCGCGGTGCACGAGGGGGCGGTCCACTCCCTCCGCGCCGTGCTCACGACGGGCGCGGTCGCCGCCTTGGGCTTCCTGCCCATGGCGCTCGCGACCGGCGCGGGGGCGGAGGTGCAGCGGCCGCTCGCCACCGTGGTCATCAGCGGCATCGCGTTCTCGACGCTGCTCACGATGTTCGTCCTGCCCGGGCTGCTCGCCATCATCCTCCGCCCCGAGGAGCCCAACGGCCTCCCCGAGGACCCCCCGCCCTCATCGGTCGGGAGCGGGGCCGCGTCCCACCTCGCGTGATGCTCCCGTAGGGTGCGCGAGGCTCATCGCGTCAGCGCGGGCGCCAGCGCGCGGCTCCTCTCGGCGAGCGCGATGACCTCGTGGGCGAGGGCCGCCCGCCGCGCGGCGGGGAGGAGGCCGCGGCGCCGGAGAACCCCGAGGCCGCCGATCGCGAGCGCGAGCCAGAGCACCGCCAGC
>CAZHGG010000529.1:0-5079 GCA_964531755.1 uncultured Polyangiaceae bacterium | reverse complement strand
GCCACCCGCGACTGAAGGCGCCCGCGCACGCCGACGCTCCTCTTCTTCCGACCCTCACGCGCCCGTCTCCCTCCGTGCTTATGTTCCCGCGCCTCCGCCCACGCCCCGGCCCCGCTCGCCGCCTCGCGCCCCTCGCGGCGCTGACCATCGCCTGGTGCCTCGCCGGCGCCGCGCACGCGGGCCCCACGGCCGCCGACAAGAAGGCCGCCGACGCCCTGTTCGAAGAGGGGCGCGCGCACGTCGAGGCCGGCGAGTTCTTGCTGGGGTGCCCGAAGCTGCTCGCCAGCTTCAAGCTCGATCCCACGGTCGGCACGCTGCTCAACCTCGCCGACTGCCACCAGCGGGCCGGGCAGACCGCCACCGCCTACGAGAAATTCCAGGCGGCCGCCGAGCTCGCGAAGAAGATCGGGCGCGCCGATCGCGAGAAGACCGCGCGCGACCGCCTCGAGCTGCTCGAGCCGCAGCTCACGAAGCTCTCGATCGAGCTGAAAGAGCCGGGCGACGTGACCATCACGCTCGACGGCACGCCGGTCAGCCGACAAGACGCGCAGTCGGCGCTCCGCGTCGACCCCGGGCCTCACACGCTCTTCGTCGCGGCCCCCAACAAGAAGCCCTTCAGCGTGACCCTCGAGGCGAAGGAGCCCGGGAAGACCTACCCGATCGTCGTGCCCGCCCTCGCCCCCGAGGGCGAGGAGGCGCCGGTCGTCGCGCCCAAGCCGAAGGTCGCGCCGCCGGCGGAGCCCGCGCCCTCCAACACCCGCCGAACGACCGGCTTCGTCGTGGGCGGCATCGGCCTCGTGCTCGCGGGGGTCGGTGGGTATTTCGGGCTCCGCACCTTCTCGAGCTGGAGCGACTCCCAGGCGCGCTGCAACGACAAGGGCTGCGATCGCGAGGGGATCGACCTCGCCAGCGACGCGAAGACCTCGGGCTACCTCTCTACAATCGGGCTCGCGGCCGGGGGCGTCGCGTTCGCGACGGGCCTCGTGCTCGTCCTCACGGCGCCGGGCGCCAAGAAGGCCGCGAAAGCGAGCGCGAGGACGCAGCTGGCGCCCCAGGTGGGGCCGGGCGCCGTCGGCCTCTCGCTCGGGGGGACGTTCTGATGGGCGCGCGCCCCTCGGCAGTGGCCTTCGCCCTCGCGGGCGCCTGCGGCGCGCTCGTCGCGTGCAACCTCATCGTGGGCGTGCACGACGTGAAGCTCCGAAAGGACTCCGGGACCACCGAGCGCGACGGCGAGATCATCGTGCCGCCGGAGGAGGAGGGCGGCACTGGCCCGGAGCCCTCGCGGTTCACCGAGCTCGGCGTGGGCAGGTACCACACGTGCGCGAAGCGCCGGAGCGGCACGGTCAAGTGCTGGGGCGACGACAGCGCAGGCCAGACGGGCACGGGCGGCAAGGTGCGCGAGACCAGCGACGCCGGCATCCCCGTCGTCCCCACGCCGGCGTTCGTGGAGAACGTGAGCGCGTTCACCATCGCCGCCGGTGCGCAGCACACGTGCGTCGCGCAGGTCGACGGCACCGTGAGCTGCTGGGGCTTCAACGTGAGCGGCCAGCTCGGTAACGGGTCGACCGCGACCGCGACGACGCCCACCCCCACGCGTGTGCTCGTCGACGCCCTGCGCCTGTCAGGCGGGTCCTCCCACACGTGCGCGGTCCGCCGCAACGGCGAGCTGGCGTGCTGGGGGAGCAACGCGACCGGCCAGCTCGGCAACGCCTCCACGGCCTCCACCAACGTCCCCATCCCGCTGCAGGACCTGCAGGGCGTCAAGGGCCTCGCGCTCGGCCAGTCGCACAGCTGCGCCTTCACGAGCACGGGCGACGCGTTCTGCTGGGGCGAGAACTTCAACGGCCAGCTCGCAACGACCGGCGCCACGCGGGAGCTGCTCCCGCGCAAGTGCGAGGGCGTGAGCGGCGTCACCGCCATGGCCGCCTCGAACGACTCGACCTGCGCGGTGGTCGCGAACGGCGGCGTGGTGTGCTGGGGCAAAGACGACCTCGGGCAGCTCGGGAGGGGCGCGGCGGGCGGCGCCAAGAACCCCACGCCCGTCCCCGTGCAGGGCGTGGCGGGGGCCACGGCGATCGTGGCGGGCGCCGAGCACTTCTGCGCGATGACCGGCGAAGGCGGCGTGCTCTGCTGGGGGAGCAACCGCATCGGGCAGCTCGCCAATGGGCGCGACGGTGGCCCCACCGAGATCGGGCGCCCCACGGCGGTCGCCGGCGTCACGGCCGTGGCGATCGGCGCGGGCGGCGAGCACACCTGCGCCGTCAAGACCGACGACGGCATCGCGTGCTGGGGCGACAACGGCCACGGCGAGCTCGGCGTCGGCCTGAGCAAGCTCAGCTCGAGCGTGCCCGTCCCGGTCAGCAACTTCCCCTGACCCGCACGCGCCCGAGCGCCGGCCGGCTCGGACACGCGACGCGCGCTCGCACAAAACGAAGCGAGCCGCGTGCCCGGGAGGGACGCGGCTCGCGAGGTGGTCGTGGCGAATCAGAGGCGGGAGATGAGCGCGTTGCCCAGGGCCGGCTGGTCGATGACGCCGAACCAGCAGCTCCACACGGCCTTCATGAACTCGACGCCGTCGATCGTGGCCGAGCCCGCGCCGGCGATCCAGATCGTGGTCTTCTTCGTGGTCGAGTTGTAGCTGATGGAGAGGCCGGTCTTCTCGGGGAGCTCGCCCTTGTTGCAGGCGCCGACGTAGGCGTTGATCTTGCCCTGATCCGAGTAGTGGTTCATGGCGAACGCCTCGCGCATGGCGTTCTGGATCTTCTCGCAGGGGAGATCGCGGAGGGTCTGCCAGGTGAAGCGCTTGTCGACGTCGGCGTCGATGACGGCTTGCTTCGACTTCGACGCGGGCAGCTCCTTCATCTCGTGGCTGATGGCGTAGACCTTCACGTTGATGAAGGCGATGCTCTTCGTGCGGACGCCCGAGCCGGTCTGGTACCAGCCGTTGGCGCCGCGCTCGAGGCCGAAGGCGGCGGAGGTGAGGGTGAGGAGCGCCGCGAGGACGACCAGGAAGAAGGAGAACTTGGCTTTGCTGTTCATGGAGTTCCTCTGAGTGGTCACGGTGGCCAGGGCGGCACCCGCAGGAGAGTTCAGGGTGGTTCGACGGACCAGGACCTCACCCCATACAAGGCGATCGACGGCGCGCCACATTTTTTTTTGGCGCGCCCCTTGACGAGCGCGGCGAGCGGTCACCCAGGCGCGCGCAGACCGCTGGCGTAAGCGTCCAAGATTCCAAGCGAAAGGTCGCGCACGAGCACGGGGCCCCGGTACACGAGGGCCGTGTAGAGCTGAACGAGCGTTGCTCCCGAGCGGAGCCGCTCCACCGCGTCCTCCGCGGTCGCGACGCCCCCCACAGAGACGATGGGCACCCGGCCGTCCACCCGGCGGGCGAGCTGCCGCAGCACCTCGAGCGAGCGCCTCGCGAGCGGCGCCCCCGAGAGGCCGCCTACGAGGCCCTGCGCCGCGGCCGGCAGGCCCTCGCGCGAGAGCGTGGTGTTCGTGGCGATGAGGCCGTCCACACCCGCGGCCAGGGCCTCGTCGACGAGCGCCGCGAGGTCGGCCTCGGTGAGATCCGGCGAGAGCTTCACCAGCACGGGCGGCCGCGTGCGCGAGGCGGCGCGCGCGCTCACCACCGCTCCGAGCAGCGCGCGGAGCGCCGCGCCCGTCTGCAGGCTCCGCAGCCCCTCGGTGTTCGGGCTCGACACGTTCACCGCGACGTAGTCCGCGACGTCGGCGACCGCGAGCGTGAGCGCGGCGTACTCGTCGGGGGCGCGGTCGAGCGGCACGTCGCGGTTCTTGCCGATGTTCACGCCGAGCACGCCCGGCAGCGGCCCGCGCGCGCGGAGGCGGCGCAGGCGGCCAACCACCACGTCCACCCCCGCGCTCGGGAAGCCCAGGCGGTTCACGAGCGCGCGCGCCGAGCGCACGCGCGTGAGGCGCGGACCGTCGTTGCCGCGCTGCGGGGCACGCGTGACGGTGCCGACCTCGACGTGCCCGAAGCCGAACGCGAACAGCGCGCGGACGGCGAGCGCGTCCTTGTCGTAGCCCGCCGCGAGCCCGATGGGCGACGGGAACGTGAGCCCGAAGGCGCGCACCTCGAGGCGGGGATCGCGCACGGCCTGCCGGCGCGCGATGAGGCGCAGGGCCGCGTCGGGGAGCCGCGCTGCGGTCTCGAGGGCCACGGCGTGAGCGACCTCGGGCGGCAGCCGAGCGAGCAACGCGACCGAGAGGCTCACGCGGGCGCCTCCGCGGCGAGGAACGCGAGCACGCGATCGCGCTCGCCCGACGTCACGCGACCCGCCGCGGCGAGGTGCGCGACGAGCTCGCGCAGCGTGAGCGCGGCGTGCAGCGCGATGCCTCGCTCGGCGAGGAGCGCGCGGGCGCCCTGCTCGCGATCGACGAGCACGACGACGTCCGAGACGCGCAGGCCCGCCGCGGCGAGCGGGCCGAGCGCCTCGAGCTTCGCGTCGCCGCGGGTGGCGATGTCGTCGAGCACGACCACGCGCTCGCCGGCTTCGAAGAGCCCCTCGATGGAGGCCTTGGCGCCGTAGGTCTTCGCCTGCCCGCGGGGGTAGATCATGGGCCACCCGGCGCGCAGCGACACGGCGGTGCCGAGCGGCAGCGCGGCGTACGGGAGGGCCGCCACCCGCTCGAACGCGAGGGGGCGGCAGAGGTCGGCGAGCACGTCGGCCACGAGCGCGAGCGCGCGCGGGAACGAGACGAGGCGGCGGAGATCGACGTACACCGGCGACTCGAGGCCGCTCTTGAGGGTGAACGTGCCGAACCGCACGGCGCCGCACGCGAAGAGCGCCTCGGCGAGCTCGCCGACGGGCACGGCGGGCGGGGATTTTAGTGCATTCTGCACCTTTTCGTCGGGGCTCGAGGCCGCGCGCTCGATGGCCGCGGCGAGTCGACCGGCCTCCGCCCGGAGCGCGGCGGGGGCGGCGAGCGACGAGAGGCCCCGCGAGACGTTCACGAGGAACCCCGAGCCGTCGGCGCGGCGGGCCGCGCGCACGGCGGCCTCGAGGTCGCCTCCCTGCGCGCCCACTCCGGGAAGCAAGAGCCACGCGCGCGACGCGC
>CAZHGG010000528.1:0-5085 GCA_964531755.1 uncultured Polyangiaceae bacterium | reverse complement strand
GGGGCCGGGCGAGGGCGCGCAGCCGCGCGCCTCCTCGAGGAGAGCCGCGCCGAGCGCCGCGAGTCGAGCCGCCACGCCCCGCAGGGTACCCGAGCCGACCGGTTCCCCCAACCCTGGCGTGCGCCGCGTGCCGGGCGAGGGCGACGGGCGCTCTCCCTTGAGCTCGCCGGGCGTTCGGCTACGATGGTGGGTCGCATGTCTACCCCCTCGCGCCCGCTCGTGACGCTCGCCGCACGCCCCTCCCGCGCGCGCCTCCTCCCGGTGCTGGTGGTCGGGGCGCTCGCCGCGCTGGGCTGCACCGCCCAGGTCGACGGGCCCGCAGACGACGAGCCCGCCGTCGAAGAGGAGAACGCGGTGAAGGTCGACACGCGAACGCCGGAGGGCCGCGCGCAGTACGACGCGAACGTCGCCTTCGCCAACGCCTACGTTGCGCGCTGCAAGCTCCCGGCGTCCGGCAAGAAGCGCGCGATCGTCACGGGCTTCGGCCGCTTCATGGGCCTCGCGAACAACGCCACGGGCCGCATGGCGGTCGGGCTCCTGCCAGGCATGGAGTACCCCGAGACGTCCCAGCCGCCGCCCGGCGCGGTCGATCCCCCCGGGCCGCAGCTCTCGGTGGCCGCGGGAGCGATCTCGCTGCCGCGCTCCGGCGACGTGGAGCTCTGCGTGATGGTGCTCCCCGTCTACTGGGACCTCGCGGCCATCTTGCTCGCGAAAGAGATCGACGCGTTCGGCCCCGATCTCGTGCTGATGAACGGCGTCGCGGGCTCGCGGCAGGACCTGTGGCTCGAGCTCGGGGCGGTCAACAAGGCGGCCGCGCTCGACGACGGGTCCGACCAGCTCCGGCCCGCCACGTCGTCCGGCGCGAGCTCCGCGCCCATCCTCGAGAGCGCCACGAGCGCCGATCAGGCCCGCGCGAACCTGCTGTCGTGGAACGCGGTCGAGGCCGCGGCGCGCGCCGCTCGCGACGTCGCGGCGGAGCGCTCCGACGCCGCCGGGCCGTTCGGCGACGTGTTGCGAGGGGTGAAGCGCGCCGGCTTCCCGCGGAGCTCGAACACCTACCTCTGCAACAACATCACCTACATCACCGGCTACCTCATGGACTATCCGGGCCGCACGCTGCAGCTCTTGCGCTCGAGCACGCGCGTCCCCGGCAAGCCGAGCTACGTCAAGACCCGCATCAGCCGCGACACGCGCAAGACGCCGCGGGTGTTCGCGCACTGGCCCTCCGAGCTCGCCACCCGGCACACCAGCGCCGGGCGGGAGGTGATGCGGGCCGTCCTCGACGCGCAGCTCTCCACGAGCGAGGCGCCAACGCGCGGGCAGAACGCGGACGCCGCGCCGGATCTCGCGGGGGGATCCACTTTCTAAGCGCTACGGGCGGGCGCGAGCGGAGGCGGGGGGGAGGCGACGATGCAGAGCGACGAAGGGGCCCCGAGCGGCGGGGGCCAGCGCCCTCGTGGAGGAAACTTTCGGGGGTGGTGCGAAGTGCGATATGGTGCGCCTATGGGATACTCTCGTGCTCGACGCGGGGTGTGGGTCTTGGCCGCGGTGCTGTCGCTGGCGGCGTGCAAGCAGATGTTCCCGTCGCGGCCAGCGCCGAAGGTGGATCGCTCGCTCGCGTGCGGCGCCGTGCGGCCCTCGCCCACGCCCTTCCTCGAGGCGTGGGGACAAGAGTCGCGCGACCTCCTGACCCAGCGCCGTGCGGCCGGCGCGATCGTCGTGAGCTACCGCGCCGTGGGGTGCAACGTGGAGCTCGAGGTGCTCCCGCAGTGCACGGCCGCTGGCCAGTACACGTACGCCGCCCACAACGCCCGCGACACGAAGCGCGCGGCCACGCCCAACGACCTGTTCCGCGAGTTCACGGTGGGCGGGGCGAACCTCGCCGGTCACCTGCGCGGGGACGTCGCGCTGCGCTCCGACAGCGTGATCGTGGGCATCGCGTCGCTCCCGGTGCGGGACGTGTATCGCACGAGCGAGCTGAGCGGCGGGGACTGCCAGCGCGCCACGCACGTCGTCAGTCAGGTTTACTTCGGCGGCTACACGCTCGTGGAGGGCCACGCGGGCGATCTCGACGACGTCGTGAACCCCTACCTCCCCAAGGGCAAGAGTGGGCTCCCCGACGGTGTGCGGGCCCTCGTGCAGGCGGGCGCGCCGGCCGCGTGCACGAGCGCTGCGAACGAAGGCAAAGAGACCGCGGCGTGCGCGGTTCCCCTGAGGGTCGGGCTGCTGGCGATCGAGGGCCGCGCCTCGAGCGGTTGCCCTGATGGCACCACCCTCGAGGGCGAGACGTGCATCCCGCGGGCGGCGCTCACCGAGGCCGGCTGTCCCCCAGGCACCAAGCTGGTCGGGGCGCAATGCGTGGGCGCGCTCGCCTCGGGGTGCCCCAGCGGGACCCGCTTCGTCAGCGGCTACTGCGTGAAGCCATCGTCCGACGACGCCGGGGCCGTGGCCGAGACCCCCGCGGACGCGGGGCCGCCGCCGCCGCCCGGCATGGTGCTCATCCCGGAGGGCACCCTCACCATGGGCTCGAACGACGGCGAGCTCAACGAGAAGCCGGTGCATCCCGTGAAGATGAAGGCCTTCTGGATGGACACGACCGAGGTGACCGTGGAGGCGTTCGCCGAGTGCGTGCGCGCCGGCGCGTGCTCGGGCTTCCCGATCGACCCGCTCTGCAACAGCGGGCGCCAGGCGGGCCGCCTGAACCACCCGGTGAACTGCGTCACCGCGACCGAGGCCGAGGAGTACTGCCGCTGGGCTCACAAGCGCCTGCCCACGGAAGAAGAGTGGGAGTATGGCGCCCGCGGCGGCGACGCGCGTCGGTACCCCTGGGGCGACTCGAGCCCCGCGGGTCAGGTCTGCTGGAACGGCGAGGGCAACAACGTCGGGCGAGGCGCGCGAAAGAGCACGTGCCCGGTCGGCTCGTTCCCCGCCGGCAAGAGCCCCTTCGGGCTCCTCGACATGGCGGGCAACGTCATGGAGTGGACGTCGTCGGGCTACTCCGACGACTACGACCGCGAGCGGAGCGAGGGCACGCGGGTCGTGCGCGGCGGCAGCTGGGAGCACGGCAACCCGAACAGCGTCCGCGCAGGGCTCCGCATCCGGAGCGGCGTCGAGTCGCGCGTGAGGCACCTCGTCGGGTTCCGCTGCGCCCAGTCGATCCCCTGAGCCAGCGACCCTTCACGCCTCGGCGAGCAGCTCCGCCGAGGTGAGCGCGTCGGCGGACTTGCCGTGCATGTACTGCGCGAGGCCCGCCTGCGCGTAGTGCGGCAGGATGCGCGGCGACAAGAGGCCGATCTCCCGGAGATTGGGCACGATCCGCGAGAACATCATGCGACGAAAATCGATCATGCCCGGCGAGGAGGAGACCACCTCCTTCCACTGCTCGCGCGTCATGCGGCCCTCGAACCACTCTTCGAACACCTCGAAGGCCATGAAGCGATTGCGCATCAACAGCGACACCTCGAAGGCCCAGTCCTCGCGCTCGTGGCGCTCGCGCTCGCTGATGTGGTGGTTGAAGTGCTCCCGGAGCGCGACCACGCCGTAGTGAACGTGGCGAGCCTCGTCTTGGATGACGTTCTTCAAGAGCTCCTTCAAGAGCGGCTCGCGGGTGCGCTTGTGGAGCACGCCGAACGCGCCTAGCGCGAGCCCCTCCACCATGATCTGCATTCCGAGGAACTTCATGTCCCAGCGGCTGTCGCGCATGAGCGCGTCGATGATCACGAAGAGGTTGTCGTTGACTTGGTAGAGCCGGTCGAGCTTCGTGTCGAGGTAGCGGTGAAACACCTCCACGTGGCGACCCTCGTCCATCACCTGCGTGGCGCCGTAGAGCTTCCCGTCGAAGAACTGAACCGACTCGGTGACCTGGGCCGCCGCGAAGAGGGCGCCCTGCTCGCCGTGGAGAAACTGGCTGAGCATCCACGCGGAGAGGCTGTGGAGGATCTTTCGCTTCTCCAGCGGCGTCGTGGTGATTCCGTAGCTGGCGATCCGCTCGAGATCGACGAAGTCCTCCGGGATGATGGGGAGCTCCGGGCTGAGCGGGTCGACGTCGGTGTGCCAAGGGAGGTCGTCGCCGTTCCACTGGCCGAGCTTCGCGCGGTGATAGAGCTCCGCCATCTCCTCGTTGTCGGCCGGGTAGCTCCAGTCGAAGTGCGCCTGGTGGCTCGCCGCCATCTTCGTGGGAGTGCCCTGCTTGCCGCGCTGGAGCAGCAGGCCGCGGACGCCGGCCGGCCCGAGCGAGCGCGCCACGCGGGGGTCCTTGATCTCCGTCAGGAGCTCCACGGCGTCGACGTACGCCTCGAGCTGGTTCTGCACCTTCGTGGGGAGGAGCTGCGCGATCCGGTAGAGGACGGTCATTTGGACTCTCCGAGAGTGGCAAAGATGGCGTGGGCCTTGCCCATGTGCCACCGCGTGATGAGCGTGTTGACGAGCGGCATCGCGCGCTCGACGAGCGTTGCGAGGGCCTTCGGCGGGAGGTGGGAGACGCGCTCCGCCAGGAGCCGCACCTCGGTGTGGAAGAGCCGCGTGACGATGTCCTCGTACACGCTGAGGTCTCGCGGCGTGAAGCCGAGCTCCTTCGTGAGGCCGGCGGCGCGGAACTCGCCCCACAGGTCGATGAGCCACGCGTCGCGCGCCGCGATCGTGCGCCCGCCGCCCGGGCGCTTGCCGAGGACCACGTAGCCGGCCTTCTCGAGATCTTCGAGGTCCGCCGGGGCGAGGTTGCGCGCCTTGGCGAGGGCGTCGGCGTCGACGAGGCCATCGTCGGAGAGCAGGGCCGAGGCGCTCGACAGGTGGGCCTTCACCTCCGCGAACAGGCGCTTCTGGGTAGGGCTGAAGGCCTCGTCGGTCTGGTCGAGCATGGCCTTGATGACCTTCAGCGGGAGGAAGCGCTCGTGTTGCAGCTTCCGCACGAGGGCGATCCGCTCGACGTGGGACTCGTCGTAGTAGGCCATGTTGCGGCCGGTCTTCGTGCCCTCGGGCACGAGGCCTTGCTGGATGTAGAAGTGGATGACCTGGCGAGGCACCCCCGTTCGCTGGACGCGGTGCTGCATCTTCAGGGGCGGCGCGCCGGTGACGACCGTGTCGCTC
>CAZHGG010000527.1:0-5092 GCA_964531755.1 uncultured Polyangiaceae bacterium | reverse complement strand
CCCGAGAAGCGGAGGGCGACGCGCAGGGCGAGCGCGCCGGCGATGACCCAGAGCAGCGCGCGGAGGTCGGCCGCGCCCGCGAGCGCGACGCCGCCCCACGCGAGGGCCGCGCTGCCGGCGCCCGCGAAGAGCAGCGAGAGTGACTCGTGCGACCCCATGTGCGCCGAAGGATAGCGGCCGCGGCCCACGCCGCGCAAGCCCGGCGCGCCAATTATTCCCTTGTTGTTACAGTCAGTTAGCTTCTATCTTCCGGTCAGCTCGATGCCGAGAGCGAGTCCCCCGACGACCAGGGCGGCCGCGGCCCACCCGTAGACGCCCCGGTGAACCCTGCGGAGCCGCGCGACCTGCCCCGCCACGGAGATCTCCGCGAAGACGGTGAGCACCGCCATGCCGGCGAGGAGCGTGTACAGGCGCACGAGCAGCGCGCGCTCTCGCGGCTCGATCCCCCACCCGATCGCCTGGAGCGCGGCGCAGAGCGCCACGCCCGCCCCGAGGATGAGGCCGCGCCACCGGGCGGAGCGCTGCCGGGGCGGCAGCCGGCCGCGCTCGATCACGCGCGCGTCGTCGGACTCCCGTCGGGGGAACGCTGGGGCCGCGAGGGTGAACGCGAACGCGCCCCAGCCGAGCATGCCCATCACGCCGCGCGCGGCGTCGAAGCGCGAGGGGCCGACCGCGGCGGGCACGAGCGCCCACACGAGCAGGCTCGAGCCGACGAGGCCCCACAGCGAGACGTTGCGCGCCACCTGCGGCCTGTCGCGATCGACCAGGACGGCCGCCGCGAGGGCGAGCGGGCCGAGGAGCGCGAGCGCGCGCGTCTGCCAGGGCACGCCGCGCGCGAAGCCACAGCTCGCCACCGTGACCGCCCACGCGTACACGCCGGGGATGGCGGCCTGGGCCGAAGGACCGAGCGACGCGAGACGCTCAGCCGGGCCCCTCATGGCGACACCTCGCCTTCGGCTCGGGGGCGCCATCGACCTTCGGGCCTCACTCTCAGGTTCACGCGGGGGCCCCCTGGCCGAGCCGGCTCGCCGACACGAGCCCGTCGGGCCCCGCGAGCTCGCGCGCGGAGGAGAGGCCGAGCGTGCTCCACAGCCCTTTGTCGAGCAGGTGCGACGGGCGCACGTTCTGCAGTGCCGCGAGCATGATCTGCTTTGTGCCCGGGGTCTTCGCCTCGAGGTCGTTCAACATCGCGCCGACGATCTTGCGCTGGAGCTGGTCCTGGGAGCCGCAGAGATCGCACGGCAGGACCGGGAACTGACGCAGCGCCGTGTACTCGGCGATGTCCTCCTCGGCGCAATACACGAGCGGCCGAATGACGACCTGCCCCTCCTGCGAGACGAGCACGGGCGGCATCGCGGCGAGCTGCCCCGCGAAGAGCAGGTTCAAGAGGAGCGTCTGGAGGACGTCGTCGCGGTGGTGACCGAGCGCGATCTTGGTACACCCGAGCTCGCGCGCCACCCGGTACAGGATGCCACGCCGGAGCCGTGAGCACAGCGAGCAGAAGGTCTTCCCGGCGGGGATCTTCTCCGTGACGATGGAGTACGTGTCCTCCTTCACCATCGTGAAGTCGTGGCCTTCGCGGGCCATGTAGTCGACGAGGGTCTGCGCCGGGTAGCCCGGGTGCCCCTGGTCGACGTTCACGACCTTGAGCTCGAAGCGGATCGGCGCGCGGCGCTGCAGCTCGCGGAACCGGTCGAGCATCGTGTAGCTGTCCTTGCCGCCGCTCACGCACACCATGACCCGGTCGCCCTCGGCGAGCATGCCGAAGTCGGTCACGGCGCGCGCGAAGGCGCGGGAGAGGCGGCGTTCGAGAGCGACGGCGTCCATGGTGCCCCTTCCCCTAGCACGAGGGGCCGCGGCGCGCGCGCAGCCGGGGACGGGCTTCAGCCCGCGGCGAGCACGAGCTCGAGGAAGGTGAGCACGCCGTGGCCGGTGCCGCCCTTCGGGTTCCACGCGAACGAGCGGTCGGCCATGGCCGGCCCCGCGATGTCGCAGTGGACCCAGTTCTTGGCGTTCCCGATGAACTCCCGGAGGAACAGCGCCGCGGAGATCGAGCCGCCCCAGCGGTCGCCGGTGTGTTTCAAGTCCGCGACTTCGCTCTTCAATTGGTCGCGGAGCTCCTCGAGGAGCGGCATGCGCCACATGTTCTCACCGGAGACCTTCACGGCCGCCTGGAACGCGGTGGCCGCCTCCTCGGTGGCGGCGTACCAGCCGGAGCACGTGTTGCCGAGCGCCACGACGCAGGCGCCGGTCAAGGTGGCGTTGTCCACGAAGAGGTCCGGCTCGAGCTCGCGCGCGTAGGCCATCGCGTCCGCGAGGATGAGGCGGCCCTCGGCGTCGGTGTTGACGATCTCGACCGACTTGCCGTCCAGGGAGGCGAAGATGTCGCCCGGGCGGTACGCCCCGCCGTCAGGCATGTTCTCGGCCGCCGCGAAGATGCCGTGCACCTCCACGTCGGGCTTGAGCGCCGCGATGATGTGCATGAGGCCGACGACGTTGGCGGCGCCGGACATGTCGTGCTTCATCTCGCCCATGCCCGCGCCCGGCTTGATGCTGAGCCCGCCCGAGTCGAAGGTGACCCCCTTGCCGACGAACACGATGCGCTTCTTCGGCTTGGCCGGCGTCCAGCTCATGTGGACGAGGCACGGCTTGCGGTCGCTGCCCTGGCCCACGGCCTGGAGCAGCCTCATGCCGCGGCGCACGATCTCCTTGTAGTCGAACACCTTGATGGCGAGGCCGCTGCCCTTCGCCATCTTCTCGGCGTACTCGGCCAGGGACTCGGGGTAGATCACGTTCGGCGGCTCGTTCGACAGGTCGCGGGCGATGTTCACGCCCTCCGCGACGTGCTGCGCGAGCGCGACCGCGTCCTTCATCGACGCGCTGACCTTGCCCTCGACCGCGAGCGTGACGTGGCCGAGGTCGGCCTTGGGCTTGCGATCGCCCGTGAGGTACCTCGCGAAGCGGTACGCCCCGAGCTCGATGCCCTCCACCACGAAGCGAGCCCGCCCCTCGAGCCCGTCCGGGAGGGCGACGACGAGGCGCTTCGCCTTGTCCGCGTTGGCCGCGCGCCCCACCTTCGCCCCCACGGTGCGCACGTCGCCGTCCGTCAGCTTCTCCGGGTCCCCCAGCCCGTAGACGATGACGCGATCGGCCTTCAGCTTCCCGAGCGTGGGCAGCGACAGGACCTGGTCGCGCTTCCCCTTGAACTCGTCCTTCTTGATGAGCTTCGCGAGCGCGCCGCCGAGCGCCTTGTCGACGGCGTCGAGGGTGCTCTTGCCCTTCCGCTTCGTGCCCTCCAGCGACCACACGAAGAGCGCGAGGACGTCAGCGGATTCCTTGATGGGATCGGTCGCGCGGAGAGTGAACTTGACGGTCATTCGAGGTCCTCGGGCTGGGCTGCGCCTTGCGCGCAGACGGGGGGGCAGTCGCCTATACCCGATTTCGGACCCGTTTTGTGGAGGATCGCCACAGCGGCGCGCACCGCGCCGCGTCACGACCGCCGGCGCGTCACCCGACGAGCGCCGGGCGCGCGCCGCGCGTCATGCCCAGGTGAGGGACGGCGTCGGGCACGGTCGCGAACGAGCTGCGCCCCGGCACGCCGTCGACGCGGAGCGCGAGCGACGTGGGCGCGCCGCCGAACGCCCAGGCGACGCGACACGGCAGAGAGAGCTCGACGCCGCTCACCGCGTCGGTGGCGCGCACGACCAGGCTGGCGCCGGCCTCCACCGCGACGGGGGACACGACAAAGAGCGCGGCGGCCGTGACGGAGCGGAGCTCGGCCGAGACGATGCGGCCGGCGCCGATGAGATCGACCGTGACGCTTGGGTTTGGACGGCCCAGGGGCCCCGCGGAGGGGAGCTTCAGCTCGGGCGTCACGAGCTGGAGCAGCGAGAGCAGCTCGATCTGCTCCGCGGCCGAGAGGGGCTCCCCGACCAGGTCGTGGCGAGCCTTCAGGCCCCAGAATCGAACGAGGAAATCGAGCTTCTCCATCATGACGCACCTTCTCTCGAGGTAGGCGAGCTGAGCGAGAGCTGCAGTGCCCGTGCCAGCTCCGAGCGGACCCGCTTCTCGACGTTCGAGGCGGCGATTCGACCTGAAGGGGCGCGCGAACGGTCGGCGGCGGGCGGCTAGGCTGGGGCGCCGTCGGCGCGTCCCGAGGCGGAGAAACATTTCCCCGGCGCGACTCGGGCGCCATGGCGAGCCCACTCCCGGCTTGCGCGCGCCTCGCGCGGCGGCGAAAGTACCCGCGCATGCGTACTCTGTCTCCACGCGCGTGGGCGCGCGCCGGTCTGCTCCTGCTCGCCGCGGTCGCCGCGCTCGCGGGCTGCGCGCACGGCGGGCCCGCGGTCTCGCTCGCCGAGGGTCCGCGCGCGTACACGGGCAGCGAGTACGGCCAGGTGATGGACCGGTGGACGCGCTCGCACAGCCTCGTCCGCCTGCCGACTGTGGACGACCGCCTCACCGTCACGTCGACCTACGAGAGCTGGGACTTCCGCTGGTCGTACGCCATGCGGTACGCGCGTGACTACCGCCTGAGCGCCGCGGAGCGGCAAGCGCTCCTCGACGCGAGCCTGCTCGAGACCCAGAGCGCGCACCGCTTCCAGATCGCCCTCTACGGGAACCTGCCCCCGCGCATGACCGACCTGACGCGCCCGAACGCCGCGTGGGTCGTGCGCCTCATCGACGATCGCGGCAACGAGACCGCCCCGGTACGCGTCGAGCAGGTGCTACGCCCGACCGCGATCGACAAGGCGTATTTCCCCTACCTCAGCGTGTGGCGGCAGATCTTCCGCGTCGACTTCCCGCGCAAGAAGGCCGACGGCTCGCCGACGATCGCGCCCGACGCGCGCTGGTTCGCGCTGCAGTTCTCGGGCGCGTACGGCCAAGACCAGCTCACGTGGGACCTCGAGACCGCGGCGCCGCGGCCCCAGGCCTCGCGCTGAGCGCCGGTCGCGCGCGCGCCCGCGGAGAGGTACGCTAGGCGCTCGTGCCTCGCTCCCCTCGCTCACTGGCCCCGCGTCCTCCGCCCGACGACCTCGTCGGCGCTCCGCTGCGCCCGCGGCGCCCGCGGCGACGCGCGGCGCGCGCGGCC
>CAZHGG010000526.1:0-5119 GCA_964531755.1 uncultured Polyangiaceae bacterium | reverse complement strand
CGCCCCCTGCGACATCCGGTCACGCGGGCCACGCGGGCCACGCGGGCCACGCGACGCCGACGGCGGACGACGACGCGCTCGAGGCCGTCCGCCGCGCGCACGGCGGCGCGGGGCCGTGGGCCGTGTCGGGGTATCGCATGGGGCGCTACGCGCTCGCGAAGCTCGGCCTGCCGCGGGGCAGCTTCGACCTGGACGTCACGCACGAGGGCCCGAGCGAGGTGCAATACAGCTGCGTCGCCGACGGGGCGGCCGCGGCCACGGGCGCGAGCCTCGGCAAGCTGAACCTCCGCCTCGCGGCGGCGACGCGCGAGCAGGTAAAGACGATTTACCAAAGGAAGAGCACGGGGCAGCGCGTGGTGCTGCGCCCCACCGCGGCGTTCGTCGCGCGCTTCGCGTACGTGCCTCGCGAGCGGCTCGGCGAGGCGGGGCGCGAGGTGCTCGGGCTGCCCGATGGCGACGTGTTCGAGGAGGTCCCGTGAGTGGCGCGCCCGCGCGCTGATGGCAAGCCGATCGCCTGCTACGGCTTCAGGAAGGCGGCCATGGCGACGCAGCCTTCGCCCGTGAGCTTCACGACGATGGGCTGGTTCGGCTCGAGCGTGACCTGACGGCTGTCGCTCTCGAGCTCCTCGACCGCGCCGATCGTGGGCAGCTGGATGGCGATGGGGGACGCCGCGCTGCGCTGGTGCGGCGAGCGGAGGGTCGTCGCCGCGGCCTTCCCCACGAGGACGTCGAGAGACACGCCGCGCACGCCGTAGGCGAGCACGTGCACCTCGGTCCCGCGGGCCGAGCCCGCGAGCTCGATCGAGCGCGCCGACGACCCGAGCGCCATGACGCGCTTCGCTACGAGGGTGAAGCCGATGGGCTTGCCGTCGGCCTGGGCCTTGGCCTTCATGCCCGCCTCGACCTCGCCGAGGAGCTTCGTGAGCGCCGCCTCGTGGCCGGGATCGCAGGCGCCCTTCGCCGCCTCGCCGGCCACGAGCGCGTCGAGCGCCGCGGCCTGCTTGGCCTTCGGATCGGGCGCGTCCGCCTTCGCCGTGGGCGCCGCCGACGCCGTGGGCTTGGGGGCCTCGGCGGGCGGCGGCGGGGCGCCACCGCAGGCGGAGACGGTGAGCGAGCCGACGAGGACGAACGCGGGGAGCACGGGGCGCGAGGGCATGCCCCGTCATCGCGCGTTTCGCGGCCGAGGACAAGCGCTGGACAGGGTGGGACGACAAGCATCCCGCCGAAGAACGCGACCGCTGATTTCGGGCGAGCCCCGCGACGACCCCGCAGTGGGCGGGGATGCCGGACGAGGACCCGCGCGTCCCGCCCAAGCAGAGCCGCGCGACGCGGCCGGCGGCGCCCTCCGAGCCCCTACGGCGGACACCCTCGCGTGATGTAGAGCCCCACCGCCGCCAGGCATGGGCCCATCTCGGCGCACGCCTTCGCGAGGCAGGCGTTGGCGAGCGCCCCGGCGCCCGTGTACGCGTAGGGGACGCTCGAACACAGGTCTCGGTCGAAGACGGCGCCGCACCCCAGGTGCTTCGCGCCGCAGGCTGCCACGAAGTCGCTCGCGTCCTTCTTCGCGAACGTCGTGCTCGCCGCTCCTTCACAGAACACCGAGTCCCCGCACGTGGGGTACCCCATGCATGACGCGAACGCAGCCACCGCGCCCGGCTCCATGTTGCGAGCGTGGATGCCCTTGTCGCGCTCGCTGCACGAAGCGTCCTCGCCGCATTGCGCCCGGGTGGCGAGCGCGCTGCAGAGGACATCCTCGGGGGACCGGCCCGCGTCGCCGGCGCCGCCGTCCACACACGCGCCCCTCGCGGCAAAGGGCGTGGCGGACTCTCCGCAAACCGCGGTCGTCCGCCCGCCGCAGTCGCAGTACGGCTCGCGCTCCGTGCACGTCGGCGTGGGGCCGCACCGACCCACCGCCGCGGTCCCGCAGCCAGGGCTCGAGTAGACGATCGTCTCCCCCGGCGGGCACGCGCTTGCGTCGGTCGGAGCTTCGAGAGACGCGTCGCCCGCGCCTCGCGACGTCAGCACGGCGGAGAGCTGCTGCGAGCAACCCGCGAAGACGACCGCGAGGACCGCGAGCGCGCCCACCCCCTTCATGACCCGCGCACCGGAGCTTCCCACGTCCTGACCTCCGCGTTTCGCCCGAAGAGCTTCTCGAACAGGCTAGCAAGTCCGTGGGTCCACGGACCGAGTCCATGTCGGCCGCGCATCGCACACGATCGCGCTAAACCTCTGAATGCCGACGGATTCAACCCCTTCACCAGTCTAGGGGCAGCCTCGCGAGACGTACGCGTCGAGCCCGCCGAGACACGGGGCAACCTCGCCGCAGGCCTTCGCCACGCACCCCGCCGCGAGGGCCCCGGCGCCCGTATACGCATAGACCGCGCTGGTGCAGTACTCCCGGTCGAACGCTTTGGGGCAGGCGTCGAGCTTCGCGTTGCACGCCGCGACGTAGTCCTTTGCTGCCTGGCCCCCGACCGTCACGCCAGCGAGCGCATCACACGTGTCCGTGCTGCGGCAGGAGGGGGACGCGATGCACTCGGCGTAGACCGGGACCGCCGCGGCGTCCTTGTTCCTCGCGTGGAGGCACCTGGCCCGCTCGCTGCACGATCCATCGCTGCCGCTGTTGGGGCACTGGGTACGGCTCGCGAGCGCCCTGCAGAGGATCTCTTCGGGGGTCGGCGGAACCGACGCGGCCGCGTCGCCACCCTCCGGCCTCGCGTCGGTCGAGGCGTCGATCGCGGCGTCAGGTGGGGCGGCGGGGGCCTGGCTGGAGCACCCCGCGACGAGCGGGAGGAGCGGGAGGAGGAGCAAGAAATACGGGGGAAGCGTCTTCATTCTCCCACAGAGCCCTGAGCGCACCTCGACGGCTCACAAGAAAAGGAACCGCCCACGGTGAGCCGTTCTTCCTTCCTCGTGGCCCTCCCCCCTGCGTGTACCCTCTCCTCGTGTCGATCGCGCCTGCTCGCCCCGCCCCTCCGCCGCGCGTCATCGCGTCGACGGTGCACGAGCACCAGGCAGTCGAGCTGCCCGTGGACGACGCGCGCCAGGAGGACGCGCGCCTCGTGCTCGGGGTAGTCCGTCGCGCCAGAGGAGCCGACGAGCTTCTCTACCGGCGCCACGCCGCCTCGGTCCTCCGGCTCGCGACGAGGCTCTTGCGCTCGACCGAGGACGCACGCGACGTGCTCCAGGACACCTTCCTCACGGCGTTCGCCGAGCTCGCGACGCTCCGAGATCCCTCCGCAGTGAAGGCCTGGCTCCACACGATCTGCGTGCGGCTCGTTCACAGGCGGTTTCGCAAGCGCAAGCTCCTCCGCTTGCTTGGGCTCGACCGCACCGAAGAAGACGCGAAGCTCGAGCGGCTCGCGTCGCCGGACCTCAGCCCCGAGGCGCGCGCCGACCTCCACGCGGTCGACCGCGCACTCGACGCGCTGCCGCCCGAGGAGAAGGTCGCGTGGGTGCTGCGCTACGTCGAGGGGCTCTCGCTCGACGAGGTCGCCGAGTCGAGCGAGTGCTCACTCGCGACGGCGAAGCGCCGAATTTCTGCGGCCGCCGCCGCGGTGGATCGCCTTCGTGCGGGAGCCAGGGCATGAGCGAGCCACTCGGAGAGCGCCTCACGAAGGACGTCGATCCGCGCGCGATCGACGAGGTGTGGCACCGCATCGAGGCGCGGCGCGGTCGCCCGGTTTCGGCGAAGTGGGGGGTCTTCGGCCTGCTGGCGGCGGCGGCCATCACGGTCGCGGTGATCCTCGTCGTGCGCGGCCGCTTCTCGAGCGCACCTCACGCGCCCGTCGCCGGCGCCCCCACGCCCGCCGCGCTCCGGCTCGCGAACGGCGAGGCGCTCGGCGAAGGCGGCGCCGGCACCTTCGGGGCGGGCGAGGTGGTGCTCGACGACGGCTCGAGGCTATCGCTCGCCGAGGGGACGCGCCTCGACACGGTGGAGAACACCGGGCGGGCCGTCTCGTTCGTGATGGGGCTCGGCGCGACGACGTTCGACGTGGCGCCCAACGGCCCGAGAGCCTGGAAGGTGGACGCGGGGCTCTGCACCGTGCTCGTCCTGGGCACCCGCTTTCGAGTTTCCCGCGAGACGCACCGCGCGCGGGTCGACGTAGAGCGCGGCCGGGTCCGCGTGACGAGTCCCCGCATCGAGGGCGGCGAGACGATCGTGACCGCCGGACAGTCAGTGGAGGTCCACGACGACGATCCCGCGGACTCGCCGTCGCCCTCCGCCTCGACGCCGGGCCCCGCGTCGCCCGCAGCGGTTCCGCCCCCCGTCGCGACCCCCGCGTGGCACCCGCTCGCCAAGAAGGGCGACTACGGCGCCGCCTACCAGGCCCTTGGGCAGGAGGGCGTCGCTCGCGAGACCCGGAGAGCCACCACGGCAGCAGACCTCCTCCAGCTGGCCGATGTCGCGCGCCTCTCAGGGCACCCGCGAGAGGCCGTCAGCCCGCTCGATCGGATCCTAGCAGAGCACGGGCGGGAGCCGAGCGCCCCTCAAGCCGCCTTCACGCTTGGAAAGCTCCAGCTCGACGCGCTGGGGAACCCGTCCGCCGGTGCCGCGGCCTTCGAGAAGGCCATCTCGCTTGGCCTCCCCGCTGCGCTCCGCGAGGACGCGTTCGCGAGGCGGGTCGAGGCCTACGCGCGCGCGGGCAACGCGGGGCGAGCGAGGGCCGCGCGCGCCGCGTACGACGAAGCGTTCCCAAACGGTCGACACCGCGCGGCGCTCGCGAAGCTCGCCCCGTGAGACGCGCGTCGAGAGCGACGCGCGTCGCGGTCGCGACGTTTCTCGCGATCTGTGCCGGTCAGACTCGGCAGGCGGCCTGGGCCGCCGAGGCGCCCGAGCTCGTCGTGACTGAAGGCGCCAGCATCGACCCATCCAGGCTCCGGACTCACTTGTCGATTGAGCTCGTCGGCGACGATCTCCCCACGCGGATCGAGGTGTCGCGCGCCGCGCTGGGCGCGTCCGCGGGCGCGAAAGCCCGAGGGCCCGCCCGTGTTCGCCTCGTGTTCGCCGACGGGAGCACCGAGGAGCGCGAGCTCGGGCTCGCCGACGTCACCGAGGGCGACGTCCCTCGCGTGCTCGCCCTCGCGATCGCCGAGGCGTCCCGCGCGCACGTCGCGG
>CAZHGG010000525.1:0-5128 GCA_964531755.1 uncultured Polyangiaceae bacterium | reverse complement strand
GCGCTCGTCGCGAAGGCCGGCCCGTGCACCCGGACGCGCGTGGGGTCGGCGAGCGACGCGGCGCCGCTCGCGGGCGCGGCCTGGCCGGTCGTCGTCTTCTCTCACTGCCACGGGTGCATGCGCACCTCGGCGGCGCAGTCGATGGAGCGCCTCGCCAGCCACGGAATCGCGGCGGTCGCGCCCGACCACGCGGGCGACACGCTCTTCGACGCGCTGAAGGGTGCGCGCGCCAACATCGACGCTGCCACGTTGGCCGTGAGGGTGGGGGACGTGCGGTCCGCGCTCGACGCGGTGCTCGACGGCTCCAACGCCGCTGTGCCCCAGGCGCTGCGTGGGCGCTTCGACGCCGTCAAGGTGGGCGTGATGGGCCACAGCTTCGGCGCGGTGACGGCGGGGGCCACGCTGGCCCAAGATCCGCGCCCGCGCGCCGCGATGGCCATCGCCGCCCCCATCGACGCGCTCGGCGGCCTCAAGGTCGCGGAGCTGAAGAAGCCCGTCCTCTACCTCCTCGCGCGGGAGGACAACTCGATCACCGAGATAGGCAACAACCTCATCCGCGGCGACTTCGACGCGATGACCACCCGGTCGTGGCTCGCGGAGGTCGCCGACGCCGGGCACTGGTCGTTCTCCGATGTGTGCGGTCTACACCCTTCGTTCGCGGCCGGCTGCGGCGTGGGGCGTCGCCAGTCGGATCCCGACCTCGAGCTCAACTACCTCGAGAACGACGGCGCGCGCGCGCTCGCCGCGTCGTACGCCGTCGCCTTCTTTCGCGCCCAGCTCACCGACGACGCCGCGGCGCCGCCGTTCCTCGGGGGCGGGCACCCCGCGGAGCTCGTGACGGCGCGGGCGAAATAGGCCGGCCCGCGGACGCGCGCGCTCAGCGCACCGTGGGCCACGCGACGCGGAGCGCGAGGTTGTCGTGGTCGACGCTGGGGTGTTGTTTGTCGCCCGTCCGGGCCGCGACCGTGCGCGTGACGAAGGCGCGGAGCTCGTCGAGGGAGACCTGGCCGTCGCGGTCCGCGTCGGCGGCGCTGGTCTCGAGGGCGGCGCGGAGGGCGCTCGTGAACACGCCGTTTTGCAGCGAGTCATCTTCCCAGGAGAGCTCGTCGCCGCGCGACGCCGCGAAGACGAGCGCGCCGCTGCGCCTCGACAGATCGTGATCGATGAGGCGGTCGCGCGCGAGCAGCCACGGGCGGGCCCGCGCGCGAGGGGGGGACAGCGGCGTGGAGCCCGTCCCGGCGGACGCGAGGACCAGCGCGCGCGTCGTGCGGGCCTTCTGCCCCGCCGTCGCGGCCGCGGGGGCCCAGTCGACGTCGCGCTCGCCCGACTCGCAGGTGTCGAGGAAGAGCAGCTTGCGGCGTGGCTGGATGCCGTCGAGCAGCCCCTCCACGAGCGCGAACGGCGCCGCTGTGTCGCGCAGGCGGCGCACGTCCACGTCGTGCGTGACGAAGAAGTAGTCGGCCGCCGCGTCGCGCGAGTGGGTGCCGTGCCCTGCCACGAACACCACCGCGACATCGTCGACCTTCGCGGACGCGAAGAACGCCTTCGCCTCGCGCAGCCGCGCCACCGTGACCTGGTCGTCGACGTAGGTGGCCACGTGCACGTCCGTGAAGCCAACGCCCCGCGCGCGCGCGAAGGCCGCGGCGAGGTCCTTCGCGTCTTTCTCCGCGAAGTCCAGGTTCAGCGCGGGGTCGCGGTACTTGGACACTCCGAAGCCGAGGAACCAGAGATCCCCGCGTGGCCCCGCGGGCAGCGGCCGCTCGATCACACGGACGTCGCGCAGGGACTCGACCCCGGCGCGATCGAAGGCGCTCACCTCGATCTTGTTCGTGCCGGCGCCGAGCGCGATCGTCTCGACGACGTGAAGGTGGCTCCCGCCGCCGCCACGGGCTTGCCGAGCGCGCCGAGCACGGGGACGTCGTTCACCTGCACGTTGTAGCGAAGGATCTCGGGGGCGCCCGGCTCGCTCCGGAGCTCGAGCGTGAGCCTCGCGCTCCCGCCGTCGCTCGTGACGTCGGTGATCCTCGCCACCGGGGCGATCACGCCCACCGCCGCGGACGTGGCGACCCCGAGGGTGCGCAGGCGTCGCTCGGCGCGGGCCTTGAAATAGGCGATCGCCTCGGGATCGCCCGTGCCCAGTCGCTCGAGGAGGAGATCCGGGCGGTTGTTTCTCGCGGCGAGCTGCTCGATCCGGAACGGGCGCAGCCCGTCCGCCGCGGCGACGATCGAGGCCGCGCTCCGCGACGCGTCGAAGTAGCCGTCGCCTGTGTAGGCGAGCCACTGGTCGGCCACCGCGGCGAGGGTGACGGCCTCGCCGGTGCCGAGGTTCACCGCGGTCGCGCCGTGGATGCCGCCCAAGAAGAGGAGCCGGCCGTCCGGGGAGAACGCCAGCGAGGTCACCTGCTCGCCCTGCGGGGCGAGGGTGCGCACGACCTCGCCGGACGCCACGCTCCAGACGTGCACGGGGCGGCTCGGTCCGCCAAACATGGTGCCGCCCGCGGCCAGCCTCGCGCCGTCGGGCGAGAACGAGACGTGCATCACGTCGTGATCGAGCGTGTGGGTGCGAACGGCGGTCAGCGTCGCCGTGTCCCAGAGCGTCACGCTCTCGGTCGCTCCGCTCCCGCTCCCGCACGTCGCGAGGTGACGCCCGTCCGCCGACAGCGCCATGTCGAACGACCGGCCAGGGTGCGCGTTGACGGTCCTCCGTGCGCCCGTCGCGAGGTCGAAGACGAACAGACGACCGGTGCCGAGGCCGTAGAACGTCCGGCCGTCCGGTGAGAAGGCGCCGGTGCCGAGCGACGGCGGCGGGAAGACTCCCTGCACGCTCGTGTCGAGCGCGCGGAGCTCCGCGCCGGTCTGGAGGTCACGCAGCACGTGGCGCCCGTCGCTCCGCCCGAGCACGGCCAGGCGACCGTCACGCGACACCCCATGAACGGCGGAGACGCCGGGGAGGGTGCGCAGGGTGCGGCCTGCCTCGACGTCCCAGACGACCACGCTCGCGCGCGCGTCTTCGCTCGCGGGCTCGACGAGCGCGCTCCGGCCGTCGCCTATCGGCGTCATCCGCCGGGCCCCAAACGGCAGGCGAGTCGCGCGGTCGAGCGCGCCGCTCCGCAGGTCCCAGCGACGCAGCGTCCAGTCATCTTGCGCCACGTGGAGGCGCGCGCCGTCCGGTGACGCGAGCAGCGCGCTGACGCCGTTGATGTTGCTCGGCAGCGCCGCCTGCAGCGCCCCGGTCGTCGGGTCGAAGAACCCTATCGTCCGCCCGTACGCGGTGACGAGGGAGCCACCGTCCGTGAAGTCAGCGTCGCCCAGGTGGTCGAAGCGACCAAGTCGCCACGCGAACGACGGGATCGGGGCGAGCGACTCCGCGTCCCGGAGCTCGTAGCGGAGGCCGTCCAGGTTGCCCCACACGAGCAGGCGGCGGCCGTCGGGCGAGAAGCGCAGCCGGTCTCCGTACCCCGGCGCCTGACGCAGCACCCTCCCGCTCTCGACGTCCCAGAGGACGAGCGTGCCGTCTCGAGAGTACCCGCCCGGTGGGAGGATCACCCCGGCCGCGCGCTTGCCGTCCCGCGAGAGGGCGAGCCCATGGATGTTCACGACCCCGAGCGGCTCGAGCGTGCGGAGGGCGGCGCCCGTGCGGGCGTCGCGGACCACGACCTTGGCGGGGTGCGCCGGGTGCCCGTCCGGCGGCGCATAGCCGGGGAGCCGGAGGTTGTCCATCGACGAGGTGAGCAGGAGCCCGCTCTCGACGGCGGCGCCGAGGGCGACCTCGCGGCGCGGCATCGCCACGTCGGCGACGAGGGCGCCGCTCGCGGTGTCCCAGGCGAGGAGGCGCGCGTCCTCCGTGAGCGCCACGGCGCGCGCGCCCCCCGCCGCGAGCGCCACGCGCTCCGGCGCCGCCCCATAGCCGCTCAGGCTCCCGGTCCGCTGGCCCGTCTCGATGTCCCACATGCGCAGGAGATCGGCCTTCGTGGGGTCGCCCACCCGGTGGTTGCCGGCGCTGAGCCGGACGAGGACCCGGCGCCCGCCGGGCAAGAGCAGCGCCTGCTCGACCGCGGCGTCTTCGACGATCGTGCGCACGAGCATCCGCGTCGCCACGTCCCACACCTTGATCGACGCGCCGCCCGCGGTGACCATGAAGCGACCGTCGGAGGTCGTCGACGCCGACGAGACGATCGCGAGGTGCCCTGTCTGCGGCACCATGCGGAGCGTGCTCCCTCGCGTCGCGACGGCCTCGGCGTGGGGGGCCTCGGCGCGGGGGGCCGCGCCGCGCGGGCCCGACGGCTGGCCGGCGCAACCCGCGAGCTGCGTCACGGCCAAAAGCAGGAGGAGCGCCAGCCCTCGGAAATGCCGAATCTCCATTCGCGCAGTGTCGCACGGAGCGCACGCGGCCGCGAGGCGCCCCCCGCGCTCCCGCGGGCCGCAGGTGCGCGTTATTGCCGAAACACGAAATTGCCCTCGAGCGAGGACGACTCCCAGGGCATCTGTCGCTGCGCGGTGGCCTGCTTCACCTCACGACGCACGGCCTTGAAGACCTCCTCGACCTGCAGCCCTTGCCGCGTGATGTTGCGCGCCAACGCTGCCGCGTAGGGGCTGTTCACGCCGTCTCCGTCGGACGCCACCGATCCGGGCGCCGTCGCGTAAGAGATGAGCGTGCCCATCGGCGCGTCGGAGAGCGCGAGGCCGCGCGCTCCGGAGCGAAAGCTCCGCGCGAAGGGGTTGTCGCGGCACGCGTCGAGCGCCACGATGTTGACCCGGTTCTTCGCCTTGTCCATCTCGGCGAGCACCCGATTGAGCGCGATCGCCTCCACGTCCACGTCTTGCTCGCGCTGGATACGCGCCTTCACGGGGATGAGGTAGTTCGTGCCGTTCACCTGCATCCCGTGGCCCGCGTAGTAGAAGAAGCCAACGCCCCCGCGGGAGAGCCTGTCGCCGAGCTGCGTGATCGCCCGCTTCAGCTGCGCCTGGTCGACGTTGAGCTGCAGGTCCACGTCAAACCCCACGGTGCGGAGCGCCCGCGCGACCACGTCCGCGTCGCGGGGCGGGTTCGCGAGCGGGCCCGTGTCGTACGCGCCGTTGCCGATCACGAGCGCGCTGCGCCGCTCGCCGGGGAGGGCCGCGGCGGGCG
>CAZHGG010000524.1:0-5129 GCA_964531755.1 uncultured Polyangiaceae bacterium | reverse complement strand
GCGACGCGCCGGGCCCGGTGGGGCCGCCGGCGCCAGGCGCCGCGGGATCCTCCGGGTTCGAGGGATCGCCCGGCGCGGGCGGATCGCCGATCGTGCCGCCGTCGTCACGCCCGGGCTTGCCGCCGTCGGTGCCGCCCCCGCCGGGGCCACACATCGAGGCGATGAGGCAGTACTTCTCGCCCTTGCCGAGGTCCTCGCAGCAGCCCGCGCCGCCGGGGAGATCGGCGCAGTCGCTGGAGGTCCCGCAGGGCTTCGAGCAGAACGACTGCGTCGATGTGTAAATGCACGTGTCTCCACCCAAATTCGGGTTGCACGTGGGCAGGTTCTGGTTGCCCGGGAACTTGCACGCCTCGCCGAGCTTGCCCTTCGGGTTGTACGGCGCGGGCCCGGGAACGGCGCTGCACGCCTGCCCGCTGGGCGCGAGGTTGACGGAGAGCGTGTACGGGCCGGCCTTCGACGAGTCGCTGCCAAACGTGTCGGCGACCACGTAGTACGTGCCACACCCGACCTGCTGCGTGAAGGTCGAGTCGTTGCGCGCGAGGCACGCGTTCGTGTCGAGCGCGCCGAGCAGCTGCACGTCGATGTCGGTCGCGGCGTCGTCGGAGACCGACACGGTGAGCGCGCCCGGCTGCGTGATCGTGAGCTTGTAGATGTACTCGGGGCCCTTCTGCGCCTTCGTGACGTCGAGCCCGCAGCCGTCGAGCATGCGGCTCAGCGACTGCCGCGTGTCGCGCGAGTCGGTGTAGGGGAACGAGGTGACGGGGATGGGGTTGTTCAGCGTGCCCACGGGCTCGGTCGCCGTGGTGCCCGTGATGTTGTTCGCGCGGCGCGGGGTGTAGCCCTGCACGTGCGCGAAGCCCTCGCTCTGGTTGATGTGGACGTTGTAGCCCAGCGACTCGTAGAAGACCGGCTCGCCGTTGGCGAGCTTGTGGCTGTACATCGCCACGTGGTAGCCGGCCTTGTTGTAGACGTCGCCGGGCAGCATCGCGCTCTGCGCGATCGCGCCCGAGGTGTCGGCGAGGTTCGAGGTGGTGAAGTGGCCGATGCCCCACGCCTGGCTCACGAAGCCCGAGCAGTCGAGGCCGACCGTGCAGTCGAGGATGCCGTCGGTCGCCTGCGAGCCCGCGCCGAGGCCCCGCGCGATGCCCTGGTCGAACGTGAAGAGCGACATGTAGCCGCCCCAGTCGTACGGCAGGCCGACGTAGTCGCCGGGGATCGAGAGCGAGCGGTAGCTCGCGTTCTCCGACGCGCACGTGCCGCGCTGGTTCGACGCGCCGCTGCGCCACGGGTGGTACGCGAAGCCCTTCGCGCGCGAGAGCACCTCGTCGCGCGTGAGCGCGTGCGACGTGCCGGGCACGGCGGTGGCCGCGCAGGCGAGCGCGGCGAGGACCGAGAGCAGCGAGGCCTTACGGACGGTGCGGGCGCTCATCGCGACTTCTCCTCGACGGCAAACGTGGCGACCTCGAGGCCGGCGCTCGCCGGCTTCGCGAAGGTGAGTCGACCGCGCGCGAAGGTGAGCTCGCGGTGGGGGACGTAGGCGCCCGGCGCCCCGAGGTCGGTGCGGAACACGACCGCGCCCGTGGAGGCGTCGACGCAGACCGCCTCGCGGTGCACGGAGACCGCCGCGGTGTCCTCGAGCGTCTCGACGCGGAGGCACGCGACGTTGCCCGTCACGCCGACCACGCGGGCCGAGGCGCCGCGGCCGATCGCGACGCGGCCCACCTCGACCGTGCGCTCCTGCTCGGCGTCGTGGCGCACCGCCACGAGCGAGAGGAGGCCGTCCGGGGCGCGGAGGACCGCGAGGCCGGCGCCGTCGGCGCGGGTGGCCACGCCCTCCTGCTTCGAGTGGAGCACCTCGGCCGGCGAGAGCGGGAACGTCGGGCTCCCGAGGAGGTAGCGCTCTTGGTGCGCGGAGACGACGGTGACCCGCCGCGACGCGCCGAGCTCGATGCGCTCGGCGTCTTGGAGGATCCGGTAGTCGAGCTCGCCCTGGCGCGCCCCCGCCGGCGTGTACACGACGATCTTCGGCGTGGTCGTGCGCTTCACCGCGAAGGCGCCGTCGGGGCCCACCGCCAGGTCGTCGGCGTCGCGATCGACCCGCGCCACCTCGCGCACCGCCCCGCCCGCCTCGACCCGCAGCACGCGGCTGTGGAGCGCGTCCAGCACGAGCAGCTCGCCCGTGGGCAGCGTGCCCACCGCGGGCGCGCCCATCGCGGCGCGCTCCGGCAGCGCGGCGGCGAAGCCGACCTCCCCCGCCTTGTCGCCGAACGCGAGGGTGAGCGAGCCGTCGGCGTGGAGCGCCGCGTGGCTGGACGCCACGAGCTTGTCGCCCTCCTCCGTCGTCGTGCACCCCGTCGCGGACGCGAGCCCGAGCGTCGCCGCGCTCGCCACCGCGAGCCGCACCAGACCGTTCAAGACGTGTTCTCTCATGCTTCGAGCCTTCCCCGGGGTGGGCGCCCGCTTCCCCGCTCGCTGCGGCTGCGGCGGGCAGCCAGAGCGAGCGAGCAGCGCGAGCCGCGCGAGCGTGCTTCGTGGCCCGAAATCACGTCGCGGTCAAGAATGGATGGTATGCTTCGGTGTCGTTCGCCGCGCGCCGCGGCCGACCCCCGCTCGATGGATCGCGCGAGGTCCATGGATCTCCAAAGAATTCATGCCACGAGAGTGACTTGAGACTGGAATCCAGCGCGCGCGCTGCTATGCCACGAGCTTCGATTCCAGCTGTCCGTACATCTCGCACCTTCGCCCCCTTCGCGCGCTCTCCCGCCCCACCTCCTTCGCTGCTCACGAGGCCCTCCATGTCGAAGCGACTCTTCTCCGCCCTTCTTCTGTGCGCTCCGCTCTGCCTGGCCGGCGTGTCGGGCTGCAGCGCCGAGGTGACCTCCGGCGACCCGTCGGAGGAGGGCTCGGGCGACGACCACCCGCTCGCGGACCACGAGCTCGGTGAGAGCGGCGAGGCGGTCACCGAGTCCGCGGGCGGCCCCACGGCCGTCGCCTTCAGCAGCAACCCGGCCGCCGTGTGGGACGCCACGAACAAGTGGGCCGACACCGACACGCCAGACGCGAAGAAGGCGGGCATCGCGTGGCCCGCGAACTCGGGGCTCTCGTGGGAAGAGAAGTACGCCGCGTGGTTCAAGAGCTTCAAGCTCGTCAAGGCCGAGGTGGGCGGCTGGTCCTCGACCGCGCAGACCTGGGAGTTTCCCACGCCGCAGGGCAAGATCTCGAAGGCCGGCGTGCTCGAGTGCGCGGACACCGCGATGGTGATGCGCATCGTCTTCGCCTCTTGGTACAAGCTGCCCTTCTACCTCGCGGGCTGGGCCAACGGCGGCCCGCTCTACGCGGGTCACTTCGGCTTCGTCACGCGCACCGGGCAGACCGCGAGCGGCTTCCCCACGTTCCGCACGCTCTACAAGGACTACACGTCCACCTGGCAGCCTGGGCAGGCGTGGCCGAAGGACTCGACGCTCCGCAAGCGCCACATCGGCACCGACGACCGCGTGCCGTGGATCGAGGACCCCTCCGACGCGGGCGCGGGCGCGTGGTACGACGACCTGCTCCTCAACAAGCGCGTGGGCTATTTCCTCCGCATCGTCGACGGCTACTTCGGCAGCGTGAACCTCGCCGACGGCCTGAACATGTTCCACATCAAGCCCACGGCCGCGCAGCCCGGCGACGTGCTCGTCGAGCGCTTCCAGAAGGAGGGCATCGGCCACACGCTCCCGGTGTACCTCGCCGAGAAGGTCACCCCCACCCGCATGCGCATCGGCGTGTGCTCGGGCAGCATGCCGCGCCGCCAGGCGATCTGCGACTCCCCGGAGGACTCGCAGCACTGGTTCACCAACGCGGCCATGGGCGGCCCGGGCGAGGGCTACGACGGCACCCCGTACGCGAAGCTCGGCGGCGGCCTCCGCCGCTACCGCACGCCGGTCGTGTCGGGCGGCAAGTGGACCAACATCGTCCCGGTGGCCTCGCGTGACGTGTGGGTCCGCGACGAAGATCTCGCGGGCATCGCGGCGCGCACCGCCGAGTTCGAGGAGCTGCTCAAGCCCGGCTCGCCCGAGGAGCAGCGCGACGGCGCCCTCCGCCTCATCGAAGCGGCGCGCACGCGCCTCATGACCACGCCCGCCACCTGCTCGGGCCGTACGGCCCGCGAGGACGGCTTCAAGGCCCTCTACCGGGTCATGCAGACCTCGTTCAACAAGAACAAGGCCACGGTCGACGCCGAGTACCGCAAGCTCGAGGACTACGCCTTCGCCGAGCTCGAGTACCCGAAGTCGAAGACCTGCTGCTGGAACTCCACCACCGCGGGCATGGCGTCGATCGTCATGGACTACGCGAAGAAGGAGCAGGCCCGCGCCGACGTGCAGAAGGTGTGCAAGGTCACGGTCTTCAAGGCCGGCGGCGGCGGCAAGCCGAACTACGACCTGTGGAAGGCGCACGCGGCGAGCCTCGGCCGCGCGGCCGAGTGGAAGGAGTGGTCGGAGGACGAGCGCTGCGAGCAGCGCGGCGTCGCCGAGGACAGCCTGACCGACGCGGCGAAGGCGAACCAGTGCCTCTGAGCTGAAGCTCGCAGGCCACGAAGAGCGCGTCGCCCCCGGGCGGCGCGCTCTTTCCCTTTTTGTCACCGTGCCCGACTCGGGACGGCGAGGCGCCAGCCTCCGCTTCGCGCCCGAGCCGCGCTACCCTTGCGCGGATGGCCACGCGATCGAGCCGGAGCGAGCGCGTCACGGCGACCGGGCTCGCGCGCGCGGTCGCCGGCTGGACCCTCGCGATGCTCGTCCCGCTGGTCGCGGCGTGGCTGGCGTCGTCCCTCGCGGCCTACGCGCACCACCGCGCGTGGCAGTCGGCGCTGGTCGGCGTCGTGCTCTTCCCGCTCGGACCTGCCGTGTGGGAGCTCGCGGCGACGCTCCGCGCCGGCCCGGGGAAGCGCGCGCTCGAGCGGCGCGATCGCCTCCTGCTCCGCACGCTGTTCCTCAGCGTCACGTTCCTCTTCGTGTTGCTCGCGCTCTTCCCCAAGAAGGCGTTCACGGCGCTCGCGACGCGCGGCGACTGGATGTACGACGGCCGCAGCGGCGCGGGCGCCGAGCGCGGACGCGCGCTCACCCACGCCGCCGCGCGCGGCCTCGAGTGGC
>CAZHGG010000523.1:0-5143 GCA_964531755.1 uncultured Polyangiaceae bacterium | reverse complement strand
GGACCTCGACGCCCGCGCCACGACGGCGCTCGCCGCGCCGGGCCCCGCCGCCGCTCCTGCGCTCGCCGCGCCGGAGGTCCGGCCGCTCTCGCCGATGCGCCGGACCATCGCGCGCAGGCTCGTGGAGTCGAAGAGCACGGTCCCGCACTTCTACCTCACGATCGACGTGGACGCGGGCCCGCTCACAGCGCTCCGCGAGTCAGTCAACGCGCGCCTCGCAGAGGCCGCCGCCGGGAAGGAGGGCGCGGCGACGAAGCTCAGCGTCAACGATCTGCTCATCAAGGCGGTCGCGCTCGCGCTCGTCCGCGTGCCCGAGTGCAACGCGCAGTTCTCCGAGGAGGGCCTCCTCGTGCACTCCCGCGTCGACATCTCGGTGGCCGTCGCCGTCCCGGACGGCCTCGTGACGCCCGTCGTGCGCGATGCCCACACGAAGAGCGTCGCGGGCATCGCGGCGGAGGTGCGCGAGCTCGCGCGACGCGCGCGCGCGAAGAAGCTGCGCCCTGAAGAGATGTCCAACGGGACGTTCTCGATCTCGAACCTCGGCATGTTCGGGATCGACACGTTCTCCGCGGTGATCAACCCGCCGGAGGGGGCGATCCTCGCGGTCGGCCGCGTGCGCGACGAGCCGGTCGTGGTCGACGGCGGCGTGGCGCCCGGCAAGCGCCTCGGCATGACGCTCTCGTGCGACCATCGCGTGATCGACGGCGCGGTGGGGGCGGCCTTCCTCGCCGAGCTGCGCGCGCTCCTCGAGGCGCCCATGCTCGTGCTCGCAGGGTGAGCGCGGCGGCGCGGCCTGCTAAGCTCTCGCCATGGCCTCTCGCGGCACCGCCACGCTCGTCGCGCTCGCGTGCGCGCTCGCCGTGCTCGTCGCGCACGAGCCTGTCGCGCGCGCGCGCCTGACGTCGTGGTCGACGGCCCTCCCCGAAACACCCGCGGCGCGCGCGGACCGGCGCGGCGTCGGGTTCCTCGCGGTCCCCACCTCCCCGCGCGCGCGCGTGCCCGGCGGGCGCTTCTTGATGGGCTCGTCGCCGATCGAGATGAAGCTCGCCGAGGCCTCGTGTCAGACCGAGATCCTCCGCGACCGCTGCGCCGAGATCGGCTTCCTCTTCCGCGCCGAAGGCCAGCTGCACGAGGTGCACCTCTCGCCCTACGAGCTCGATCGCACCGAGGTTACGGTCGCCGACTACGGCCGGTGCGTCGCGGCGGGCCGCTGCGCGCGCCCGGGCTTCGAGCCCTCCGACCTGCGCTTCGTGAGGCCGCGGTATCCGGTCACGCACGTCTCGTGGGACGCCGCGAACGCTTACTGCACGTTCGTCGGTGGCCGCCTCCCCACGGAGGCGGAGTGGGAGTTCGCGGCGCGGGGCCCCGAGGGTCGCCGCTACCCCTGGGGCCGCGTCTGGAACCCTCACCTCGCCAACCACGGCGCGTTTGCGCACGACCCCACGGACGCGACGGACGGCTTCGTGGGCCTCGCCGAGGTGGGCTCCTTTCCCGACGGGGCGACCCCGCAGGGCGTGCTCGACCTCGCGGGCAACGCCAGCGAGTGGGTCGCCGACTTCTACGAGATCGACGGGAACGGGCACGGCTACAGCGGCGCCGAGGAGACCAACCCGCGCGGGCCCGCGTCGGGCTCGCGACACGTCGTGCGAGGCGGCTCGTATCGAGAGGGGGCCGCGTTCCTGCGCGGAGCCGCCCGCGGCGCGACCCTGCTCCACGAGAGCCCCGAGGTGGGCTTCCGCTGCGCCTACGACGTGGCGCCTCCCCCGGGCGCGCCGCGCCCCGCGCGCGCGAAGTGACCGCGCGGCGGCCACGGGTGAAGTAGGGTACGCCCGTGAAAGTCGCTCACCTCTCCGACCTCCACGTGCTCGATCTCGCGGGGGTCTCCCCGCTCGCGTACGCGAACAAGCGCCTGCTCGGCTACGCGAACCTCCGGCTCAAGCGCAACCACCAGCACCGCTCCCAGACGGCGGCCGCGCTCATGCGCGAGGTGCGGCGCTCGGGCGCGGATCACGTGGTCATCACCGGCGACCTGACGAACCTGGGGCTCGAGCCTGAGTTTCGCGCCGTGCTCCGCATGCTGCGCGACGAGCTCGCGCTGCCCCCCTCGCAGGTGAGCATCGTGCCGGGGAACCACGACACGTACGTGCGCGACACGCGCCTGCTCCCCTTCGAGCGAATGTATGCAGAGTACACGAGCAGCGATCTCCCCGAGCACGCGGTCCCGCTCGCGGGCGGTCGCTTCCCGTTCGTCCGCGTCCGCGGGCCGCTGGCGATCATCGGGCTCTCGAGCGCGGTGCCGCGGCCCCCGTTCGTCGCCGCGGGCCACCTCGGCGGCGCGCAGCGGCGAGCGCTCGACCAGATCCTCGCGCACCCCTCCGTGCGCGGCAAGGCGCCGCTCGTGCTCGTCCACCACCCGACATACGCGCCGCGCTCGTCCATGAAGGCGCTGCTCGAAGGCCTCCACGACGGCGCGGAGCTCGAGGGGGCGCTCTCAGGCGCGAGGCCCGCGGTCGTGCTCCACGGCCACCTGCACCGGCGGCTCGTGCGGCGCGCGAGCGCCCCCGCCCGCCCGACCGTCATCGGCGCGACGAGCGCCTCCCTCCACCACCACGACGCGGATCGCATGGCGGGCTTCAATGTGTACACGTTCGACGACAGCGGCGACCTGGTCGAGCTCAGCGCCCAGGTCTTCGAGGCCGAGGGCGCGTCCTTCTCCGCGCGGGCGATCCCCGAGTACGTCTGGTGAGCGCCTCGTCGCCGCTCGGGTCGCTACACGGCGGCGAGCGCCACGAGCTCCGCGGGCGCGCCGTCCTGGCGGAGCACGTTCACGGCCTGGAGCCCCTTTGGGCCCTCCTTGATCTCGAACTCGACGACCTCGTCCTCCACGAGGCGCCGGCGGCCATCACCGCTGATTTGTGAGTAGTGCACGAAGACGTCGGGCCCGTCGTCTTGCTTGATGAAGCCCCAGCCCTTCTCGTCGTTGAACCACTTCACGCGACCAACCGTCATCGAAGCCTCCACTTGCTGCGGCGCCGGGCGAGGCCATCGCGCCGGCGGCGCCACGCTAGGCGGCGATGGACGAGCGGGTCAACCAGGAAACGGCGGCACGCGGCGGCGCGTCAGGGCTTCTTCTGCTCGCGCTCCAGGGCCTCGAGCTCCTTGAAATTCGCGACCACCCGGGGATCCTGCGGGTCGAGCGCGCGCGCCTTCTCGAGGGCGCTCCGCGCCTCGGCCCGGGTGGCGGGGTCCTTCGCGAGCACCGTCGCGAGGTTGATCCACGCGCTCGCGAGCTTGTCGTCGAGACGGATGGCCTCGCGGTAGCTCGCGATGGCCTCCGCGCGCTTGCCCTGGAGCTGGAGCGCGTAGCCAATGTTGGAGCGAAACGTCGCGCGCTTCGGGTCGAGCTCGACGGCGCGCTCGAGCTCTCGCATCGCCCCGACGAAGTCGTTGCGCGAGAGCAGCGCGGTCCCGAGATCCGAGTGCGCGCGCGGGTCCGCCGCGTCGAGCGCGACCTGGGCCTCGTACTCCTTGACGGCCTCGTCGATGCGCCCGCGCATGAACAGCACGGTGCCGAGGTTGCCGCGTCGGGGCGCGCTCCCCGGGTCGAGCTCGACGGCGCGCGCGAGCGAGGCGACCGCCTCCTCGCCGCGGCCCGACGCGAGGAGAGCCACGCCGAGCGCCGAGTGCACCTCGGGCTCGTTGGGCAGCTTGCCCGAGGCGCGGCGCAGGGGGTCGATGGCGAGCGGCGCGTCGCCGAGCAGGAGCAGCGCGCGCCCGAGCTCCGCCTCGGCGGGCCCGAACTCGGGATCGAGCTTCACGGCGCGGCGCAGGTCGGCCAGGGCCTTCTGGACCACGCGATTGCCCTTGGCAGCCGCGAAGTTCAACGTGGGCGTCTCGCGCCCGACCAGCGCACGGGCCACACCGACGAGCGGCGCGGGGTGCTTCGGGCTGAGCTTCTGAGCCTCGCCGTACAGCTTGAGGGCGGCCGCGAAGTCCTCCTTCGCGAACGCCGCGTCGCCTTCGGCCAGCTTCGCGTCGAGCTCGGGGTTCCCGGTGTGCGCGAGCGGGATCGCGGTGGGCTTCGGCGGCGGGAACCAGCCCATCGCGCGCCGAGGCGCGGCCGCGGCGCCCGCGTCCTCCACGGCCGAGGGGAGCCCGAAGGTCGGGAGCTCCACCGGCACGACCGGCGGCAGGTTGCGGACTGGAGCGACGGCCTCCTGAGGCGGATCGCACGCGGCGACGGCACCGATGACCGCGAGCGCCACGCACGAGAGCAGGGAGAATCGACTACCTTTCATGACAACGGCTCCGCTCGACAAATGACGGTGAAAGCGTGCGCGATGACGTCCCGTGCGGCCTCGACGACGCGCTCCGTCGTGCCCCTCGTACGCAGTACCACGAGGCGAGTCCCGGGGGGCGACGCGTCGACGAGCACGCGCGCCGCCTCGCGCACGGCCTCGGGGACCGAGGGCTCGCCCCGGAGCGCGACGAGGTGCTCGAGGTAGGTCCGCCCCCACGAGGGCTCAGGCGCCACGACCAGCGCGCCGTTCAGGGCCATCCCCGCCGCTCTCCGGGCGCCCGCCAGGCCGCCGCGGCCGTCGCCGGTGGCGTACGCGCGCTCGGCGCGCCCGAGCTCGGCCTGGGCCGCGCGGATCCACTCCGAGGCGCTGAGGCGATGAAGCCAGTGACCCTCGTCGCGCACGAACGTCGGACTCATGGGTCGCTCACGTCTTGGGCAGCGTCCGCGAGGTGTGCTCGCGGCCGTCGTAGCGGAGGTGGATCTCCTTGCCCTCCGACAGGGTGTGGAGGAGCACGGGGCGCTTCCACACCCGCGCGAGGCTCTTCAGCACCTCCTTCGCGTAGTCGGCGCGCAGCTCGAGCCCCTGGTGGTCGTGGGTGAGCAGCAGCTCCCCTCGGTTGTCGTGGTTCGCGTCCTCCACGTAAATGAAGGGGTTGCCGGCGTTCGTGAGCTGGAAGAGCAGCTTCTCCTTCACTTGCTTGAACTCGCGGCTCTCGATCTCGTAGCGATCGTTGCGGTTCGACCAGCCGAAGGAGAAGAGCTTCTGCTCGGCGGCGAACTCCGGGGTCAGGAACTCGTCGATGAAGGTGACGTCGTTGTAGAGCGCGCGCACCTCGAAGATCT
>CAZHGG010000522.1:0-5149 GCA_964531755.1 uncultured Polyangiaceae bacterium | reverse complement strand
TTGGCGTCTCTCGCGGTCGAATAGTAGGCAGCCGCGGGGGGCGCCACGGCCTGCAGGTCGGTCTCGCCCTCGGCGAGGATTGCGCCGGTCTTCGCGTCGATCTCGACCCGAAGCGAGCCGGCGGGATCGGCCACGTCGACGCGATACACGAGCGCAGGGCCTTGCTCACGCTGCGCCACGCCGAGGACGGGCTCCTCGAGCACGGAGGCCTCCGCGCCGCCGCGAGACTGACCGAGCGCCTTCGCCGCATCGGCGGTGACCACGGGGCGCACGTCGTAGCCAGTCAGCCCCGCGGCCGTGTTGTTCTCCAGGAAGGCGAACGAGCCGTCTTCACGAACGCCGAGCACGACCGACGCGTCGAAGACAGGCACGCTCGTGCCCGGCACGACCTGACCGAAGCGCACGCCGACGCCGCCGGCGCCTCGCAGCTCGCCCTTGACCGGCAACGCGTCGATTCGCTCCTCGAGCGCGAGCGAGGGGCCGAGGCTCGACAGAAAGCTCCGGAGCTCGTCGGACGTCGCGTTCGGCGGGACGACGGGATGGCCCGCTTCGGCTGCGAGGAAGCCGTGGGGGCTCACGCTCGAGGGGTCGGTCAACGTGACGATGCGGGAGCCGGTGCGGGCCTCGAGCGCCGCCTGGAGCGGAGCGCCTCCCGCGGGGTCGAACGGCGCGGGCCCCGCGTCGCCGGAGCAGGCGGTGGCGAGCGCGCCGAGGGCGACGGCGCCGATGGAGAGGAGAACCTTCGTGTTCGCAGAGAGACGTGCATTCATGAGCCACCACCCTTCGTTCCTCCCCTCTCGGCGGGCGGGCGGCGGCTGTTGCGTGGAGCCGCGAACATTTCTTCCTGTCGGCGAGCGGCCCTACCGCTACGGCGCGCCCGAGAGCGCGGCGCGCGCGGCCGCGAGCTCGGTGTCCCACCGCGCGGCGCCGCCCCAGAGCACCGCGTCCTTCGGCATGAAGGCGCAGGACGCGACGACGTCCCCTTGCATGTATTGTACACCTACGTAGTTCGTGCAGTCGCAGCGGCGCTGCGCGGCGTGCGCGGTGATCGCGCCGAGCGGGACCGCGAGGCTCCCCTCCGCCTCGAGCGCGCGCTCGTCGAGGTCGGCGGTGGGGGTCTCCCCGAAGACCAAGAGGCCGATCGGCCCGAGCGCGGCCCCCGCGAGGAGGCGCCGCGTCGCGCCGCTGTCGCCGGCCGAGAGGAAGAGCAGGCGCGACGAGGTGAGCAACACGCGGCCGACGTACGAGCCGAAGATGGTGAAGCCGGGGCGCCGCTCGCGCCAGAGCTGCAGCCCGTCCTGCGCGAAGAGCACCACCTCGCCCGCCTCACCCACGACGCACCGCCATGCGCCATCGTCGCGCGGCCGCCGCGAGAGGACAAGGGCGGCGCGGCGCGGCCCACCCGCTCACACGACGCTGTGGCGGACCGAGGCGGCCTCGGCCTCCTCGCGGAGCTGCGCGCGCTTCGCGGCGTCCTTCGAGCGGCGCGCGCGCATGTTGAGCAGCTCGACGGCGAGCGCGAAGGCCATGGCGGCGTACACGTACCCCTTGCTGATCGGCGTCCCCGCCCCCTCTGCCAAGAGCAGGACGCCGATCATCACGAGGAAGCTCAGCGCGAGCATCTTGAAGGTCGGGTTCTCGTCGACGAACCGCGAGACCTTCCCGGCGAAGATGCCCATGAACGCGACGGCGACGAGCATCGCGGTGACCATCACCCAGAGCTCCTTCGCCATCCCGATCGCCGAGATCACGGAGTCGAGCGAGAACACGAGATCGAGCACGATGATCTGGGCGATGACCCCGGCGAACGACGCCTTCCGCCCCTTGCGCGCCAGCTCCTCCTCGTCCCCGCCCATGGTCTTCTTGTGGATCTCGGTAACGCTCTTGCCGATGAGGAAGAGCCCTCCACCGAGGAGGACCAGATCGCGCCCGGTCACGGCGTCGACGTGGTGGTTCTCGACCCAGCCGGCCGGCACGAAGCCCAGCGTCGACCAGTGAAAGAGGGCGCTCTCGAGGCCCATGACCCACTTGATGCCGAGCAGCAGGGCGAGGCGCGCCACGAGCGCGAGCCCGAGCCCGATGGCCCGCGCCCGCCCGCGCTGCGCCTCTGGCAGCGTCCCGACGAGGATGGAGAGGAAGACGATGTTGTCGATGCCGAGGACGATCTCCATCAGCGTCAAGGTGAGCAGCGGGACGACCCAGGCCATCGCGCAGACCCTACCAGAGCGCGCGCGCGGCGCCGGCTCGTGATGAGCCCATTTGCGGTCGAGCTACCCCGGCGCGGCGCCGTCAGAGCGGGCGCCGGGTCGTGCACTTCGCGTCGGCCTCGCTCGAGGCGACCCACTCGCCCGCCGAGCAGCGGTACCACTTGCTGTCGCGGGCCGACTGCACGCAGGCGTTCTCCGGCTGGTTCGAGCCGAGGGTGGAGCTGAAGCACGTGGTGGCCGCACCGCTCGGGGGCGTGGCGGGGGTGGCGCTCACGTTCGCGATCGCGCGCTTCACGGCCGGCGCGTCCTGGAGCTTGTCGAAGAGGTAGCCCTCGGCCTTCAGCGTGGGCACCATCAGCTTGACCATGTCGACGGTCTTCGAGTGCACGTCGTGCATGAGCACGATGCCGCGCTTCCTCGAGCGGATCTCCTGAAGGTAGAGGTTCGCGCAGGCCTGCACGCTCATGCCGTGGCCCCAGCAGTCCCAGTCGGCCGCGGCGGTGCTCGTGAGCGTGCCGCCCACGTCCCAGAAGATGCTGCCCACGTACTTCTTCATCGAGGTGCCGTTCAGCTCGGTGGCGACGCGGCCGTTCCAGGCGCCGTAGGGCGCGCGGAGGAGGAACGGGCCCGCCGGCTGCACGGTGAGGATGTGCGCGTCGGTGTCGGACACCGCCTTGAACAGCGTGTCGCCCGAGATGCGGGTCATCTGCACGTGGTTCTGCGTGTGGTTCGCGAGCGTGTGCCCGCGCCGGATGATGGTGTCGAGCACGCCCTGGCGGCCGGGGACGTTCTTGCCGTTGATGAAGAACGCGGCGGGGATGCCCTGGTCGCCCAGGTAGTCGGCCAGCTCCGCCGTGCGCCCGCCGGGGCCGTCGTCGAAGGTGAGCGCGAGGTGCTTCTGGGCCATGTCGGAGCCCATGATCTGGCGCTCGCTGACGAGCTCGTCTTCGGAGATGTTCCCGTCACCGTCGGTGCCGAGCTCCGGCTCGCCGGGCACCTCGGCGGAGCAGGCCGCGAGGAAGGAGCCGGCGACGAGGACGAGGGCGGGGAGGAAGCGGAGGGCGCGCGCGGGGGAAGGCATGCTCCCCCTTTTGCACACACGGTGCCACACATGCGCACCCCATAAAATCCGGGCCTTTCCCCGCGGACCACGGCTCGAGGCAGGCGCTCTCGCCCACGCGGGGGTGAACCGAAGATCCACCTCGACGCGGCGCTCCGCGCGGTGTCGAAGGCCGCCGCGCGCGGGGCCCCGACGCGGTAGAAGGCGGCATGACCTCCGCCGCCGGGGCTCCGGCGCCCGCCGCGCTCCTCACGCGCCCAGGCTCGTTCCACTTGCGCGCCACCGACCCTGGCTCGCGCGCCCGCCGCGGCACGCTGATGACCGCGCACGGGCCGGTGGAGACGCCCGTGTTCATGGCGGTGGGCACGCGCGCCACGGTCACCGGGTGCACCCCCGAAGAGCTCGCGCGCGTGGGCACGCAGGTGGTGCTCGGGAACACCTACCACCTCATGCTGCGCCCCGGCCCCGAGGCCTTCCGAGCGCTCGGCGGCATCCACCGCTTCATGCGCTGGCCGGGCCCCGTCCTGACCGACTCGGGCGGCTTCCAGATCTTCTCGCTCCCCGGCGCGCGCACCGTCACCGAGCGCGGCGCGCGCTTCAAGGGCTACACCGACGAGCAGATGCACATGCTCTCGCCCGAGCGCGCCATCGAGGTGCAGACGGCGATCGGCTCCGACGTCATGATGGTGCTCGACGTGTGCGTCGACTCGACGTCCGACGAGGCCACGACGCGCGCGGCGATGGAGCGCACGCACAGGTGGGCGCTCCGCAGCCTCGCGGCGCGCACCAACCAAGACCAGGCCCTGTTCGCGATCGTGCAGGGCGGCGTGGTGCCCGCGCTCCGGCGCGAGTCCGCGGCGTTCCTCACCGCGCAGCCCTTCGACGGCTTCGCGATCGGCGGGCTCGCCGTCGGCGACACGCGGGCGCAGCGCGAGGACATCACGGCGCTCGCGGCCGACCTCCTCCCGCGCGACAAGCCGCGCTACCTCATGGGCGTGGGCACGCCACCCGACCTGCTCGTCGCGATGCTGGCCGGGGTCGACATGTTCGACTGCATCATCCCCACGCAGCTCGCCACGCAGGGCACGGCGTTCACCTCGACGGGGCGCGTGCGCCTCACGCGCTCCGAGAACAAACTCGCCAATCGACCGCTCGACCCGGCGTGCCCGTGCGCGACCTGCGCCACGTTCAGCCGCGCGTACCTGCACCACCTCATGAAGGCCAAGGAGACCCTCGGGCCCCGCCTCATCGCCGCGCACAACCTGAGCTACTACAACGCGCTCATGGCCGAGTCGCGCCGGCAGATAGAGCGCGGCACCTTCGCCGAGTTCGCGCGGGCCACGCTCGCGACCGTCGACCGCCACGAGCACGCCGCGAGCCCCGGCGGGGCGAGGCTGTGAAGTCGCCACCGCCGCCCGTCGCCCCAGAGCCGCGGGCCCGGCTCGACTGCGAGGTGGTGCTCGCGCGGAGCGGCGCGCCGGCCATGCGCGACCGGGTGACCGGCGAGATCATGCACCCGCGGGGCCCCGACCTCGAGACCGCGGAGGTGTACCTCGGGCCCTCGCGCCTCGAGGAGCGGCTCTCCGCGGGGGGCGCGGAGCCGCTCGTGCTCTTCGACGTGGGGCTCGGCGCCGGGTCGAACGCGCTCGCGGCGTGGCGCCTCTCGGAGTCGCTGCCGCGCGCGCGGCCGCTCGAGATCGTGAGCTTCGAGCACGACCTCTCCGCGCTCGCCCTCGCTCTCGACGAGCGCCACCGGGCGGACTTCGGGCTCGCGGACGACCGCGCGCGCGACGCGGCGAGCGCGCTCGTGCGCGACGGCCACCACGAGACCGCGCGCACGCGCTGGCGGCTCTGCCACGGCGATCTGCGCCGCGCGCTCGCG
>CAZHGG010000521.1:0-5157 GCA_964531755.1 uncultured Polyangiaceae bacterium | reverse complement strand
AGCGCGCGCCCGCCGGCGACCGCCCCGCCGCCGGTGCAGATCGTCGCCGTCGGGGACGCAGCGCCGCCGCCAGCGCCCGTCGCGAGCGCGAGCGTCGAGCCCCCCGCGACCGGGCAGGCCCCGATCGTGAAGCCCGGCCCCCGGACCGGCAGGTACACGAATGGCCGCAACTAGCGGGGCGTCGCGCGCGGTCGCGCTGCTCGCCGTGGTCTCCGCGCTCTGCGCGACGAGCGCGGCGGGCGTCGCGCGCGCCGATGGGCCGAAGCCGGCGCCCACGCCGGCCCAGGAGGCGGAGGCCGAGGCGCTGTTCCAGCGGGCCCGCGCGAAGGTGCTCCAAGGCGACTTCGCCGCGGCCTGCCCCCTGTTCGAAGAGAGCTACCGGCTCGCTGGCGGCGGCGGGACCGCGCAGAACCTCGCGACCTGCTACGAAGACCTCGGCAAGCTGGCGCTCGCCCACAAGACGTTCGTGGCCCTCCGGCGCGCGTCGGTCGCCTCGGGCCGGGAGGACCGCGTGCGGCTCTGCGACGAGCACATCGTGAAGCTCGAGCTGCGCCTCGCGCGGCTCCGCGTCCGCGTCCCGCCCCAGAGTCGCGCGCCGGGCATGAAGATCCTGGTTGACGGGGACGAGCCCGACGAGCCCACGCGCACCGCCGGCGTGCTCGTCGATCCAGGCCCCCACGTCGTGCTCGTCAGCGCGCCCGGGATGGCCTCCATCGAGCTGCAGCGCGTCGTCCCGCGGGAGGGCGCCATCGAGGTGGTCGAGGTGCCGCCCCTGCGGCCGAGCACGGACGGGCGGCCAAGCGAGGGCGCGCCGAGCGAGAAGGGCGACGACCGCCTCGCCGCGCGCGAGGCGACGCGGACGGTGGGCTTCGCGGTCGGCGGGGCGGGCCTCGCCGTGCTCGTCGCGGGCGGCGTCTTCGGCGTCCTCACCGTGACCACGAACAACGCCGCCAAGCGCGCCTGCCGGGACAACACCGAGGGCCTCACCCTGAGCAACACGTCGGGCAACGATCCGTCGCGCTACTTCGACGCGGCGGGCGGCTGCTACGCCTCCACGCCCGCGCGCGTCAACCCGTTCGTCGAGTCGGCCAACAAGCTCCACGCGGAGGCGCGGGGCTACGGCACCATCGCCACGCTGCTCATCCCGGCGGGGCTGGTCGCCGCGGGCGCAGGCGTGTACCTCGTGCTCACGTCGAGCGACGAGCCGCCGGCTCGCCGCGCCACGCGGTCGAGCGCCTCCCCCGTCACCGCGCGCGTCGTCCCTGGGCTCGGGGGCCTCGTCGTCGCGGGGGAGTTCCAGTGAGCGCGCGGCTCGCCGCCGCCGCCGCGCTCGCGGCGCTGGGCGCCGCGCTCGTGGCGTGCCAGCTCCTCGTCGGCGCCAGTGACGAGGAGGGCTCGCCGCCGCCCGCGCTGCAAGGGTCGGCGAGCCCGTCCGACGCGGGGGACGCCGCGGGCGCCGACCTCTGCCAGCACGAGCTCCCGCCGCCGGCGTCGCCCGCGCCGGATGGCCCCGACCTCCCGCCGATTTGGTTCGCGGTCTCCTCGCTCGACGGGCTGCCCCGTGTCGACGCGCGCCCGTTTGGGCTCGACCAAGACGGCCTGTGCACGGGCTTCCTCGGGGCGACCGACCAAGACGGCGCGGCGCCTTGCGCGCGCGCCGTGGTCGACGAGCGCGGGGGCATCGACAACGCCGCCTCGCGCATGTTCATCGCCCTCCCCGATGGCGTCGGGACCCAATTGTTTCGAGGGTTTGCGCGCGCAGCACGGCAGGGGGATCGCACGCTCCTCATCGGGCTGTCGCGGTACAACGGCGGCGCCAACGACCCGGCCGTCGAGGTCCGATTCGCCACGTCGGGGGCGCTGGAATCCATCCTCTGCGACGGCGGCGTCGACGCCGACGGAGGCCCCCGCGCAGAGGGGTGCGACACGTGGTCGCGCACGCGCGCGGCCGGCGGCGGCGACCCCGACGGCGGCGGCCCCGAGACGCTCCTCGAGGGGTACGTCGTCGGCGGCAGGCTCGTCGCGGGCACCCGCCGCCCCACCACCTTGCCGCTCGAAGGGCTCGACGTGCCTCTGTCGGTGCGCCACGCGCGCGTCGTGGCGACGCTCGCCGAGAAGACCGCGAGCGGGCGCCGCGTCCGAACGCTGGAGGGCGTGGTGGCCGGCCGCCTCTCGCCGTCGGCGCTGCTCGAGGAGCTCGGCCGCGATCCCACCCTGTGCACCGCCGCCACGATGCGGAGCCTGCGCGCCGCCGTCTGCGACTACCGCGACATCCCGGCGGCCCCCGAGGACGACCGCGCGCCGGGGAAGGCGTGCGCGAGCGTCTCCGTTGGCCTCCAGCTCGCGGCGACCGAGGCGCGCCTGGGGGCGGAGGTCGCGCCGAGGCCGCCGCGGCCCGCGTGCGACGCGGGGGAGACCGCCTGCGACTGAGCCGCCTCGGCTTTCCGACTTGCGCGAAAGGAAGAAATCGGCTACAGACGCGCTCCAATCCAGGTCTTGAGCCGCTGTGGCCATGCCTGGAGTCCGGCTCGGCCCCCGCAGGGCCGCTTCGAGAAAGGGCGCGCCTTTTCGAGGCGCGCGACCCCCGCGTGTCCACACCCTTCACGGAAGCGCTTGCGACTCTCAACGATCGTGCGCTGCGGCGCCTCCTCGGCGCCCGCGCCTTCCTCCGCGGCTACGACTACGTGCGGCGCGGCGCGGTCTCCGACACCGGCGTCGACCTCGCGTCGGCCCACGGGACCGTGCGCGGCTCCGAGCCCGAGCCGTACGCGGTGCGGCTGAAGCTGCTGCCGGAGGGGTTCGACTCCGAGTGCTCGTGCCCGGCGTTCTCCAAGATCCATGGACACTGCAAGCACGTGGCCGCCCTGCTCATCGCCCTCCGCGACGAGGCCCGCCCGCGCCGCCGCCGAGACGAGCCCGAGAGCTCCCCGGGCCTCGGCGCCGAGGCCCCGTATGCGGGCGGCTCGCTGCCCGGCGCTCCCCCGGTCGTCGTCGCCGCGAGCCACGTCGGGCAAGGCGAGGAGCCCGCCCCTGGGCAAGGCCAGAGCCGCCGGGCCAAGCGCCGCGCCGCCCGCGCGATGAAGGCCCAGGCCGTCCGCACCGCCGCCCCGCGACCCGGCTTCTCGGTCTCCGAGCGCCAGACCGGCGTCGACGCGTGGCTTCCGGAGCCGATGCCACCGGCGCCGAAGCGGGTCGAATACCGCATGCAGGTGCGCCCCACGTCGCTCACGGTCAGCGTCCTCGATCCGGACACCCGAACGCCGCTCTTGCCGAGCCAGCTGCTCGCGTTTCAGGCGCAGAGCCCGACCGGCGATCGCGACGCGCTCCGGGCGCTCGCGCGCCACGAGGGTGAGGGCCCGCGGCGCGTGGCGATCGAGGTGCGGGGCGAGGACGCGGCGGAGCTCTTGCCGTTCCTCAAGGGGCGCAGGGTCATCCTGGAGCCTCAGATGATGGAGCTGCGCTTCGGCGACGAGCCGCTGCGCCCGCGCTTCGACCTCGAGCTCTCGCAGGACGGCTCGCAGGTGGTGGTCAAGGCGAGCTTCCAGCGCCCCGGCGATCCGCGCCGGTTCTCGACGGCCCAGGGCGCCTGGCTCGAGGGCAGCCCCGGCTGGCACGTCGACCCCCAAGAGGGCTTCGCGCGGCCCATCGATCGCCGGGTGTCGCCGGCCGCGCTGCGCCGCCTCGCGCGCTCTCCATCGATCCTCGAGCCGATGGAGGATCTTCCTCGCCTCATCGCGCAGGGCCTGCCGCGCGTGGCGCTGGAGGTGGGCGCCGAGCTCCCCGAGCTCTCCCAGGTCGCCGACGTGGTCGACCTCGTCCCCACGTTTCGCATGCGCGCCGGCGGCTCGCTCACCGAGGCCCACGTCTCGCTGCGCGCCGCGTACGACGACCTGGAGATCGACGTCCGCGCCGACGGCATGACGGCGCCCGTCCTCGTCAAGGCCAACCCCGGCTCCAAGCGCGCGAAGTGCATCCGCTGCGACATCGCCGCGCAGCAGCAGGCCGCGGGCCAGCTCCGCGAGCTCGGCCTGTCGCCCGACGAGGAGGGCGCGAGCTTCGTCGCTCGAGGAGACGACGCGATCCAGTTCTGGACGGAGGGCATCGGCGCGCTGCCGGAGGACTGGGATCTCTTCGTGCCGGACGACCTCGTCGACGTCCAGGTTCGGTCGCAGACGCTCTCCGCGAGCGCCCGCGTCTCGAGCGGGGTCGACTGGCTCTCGCTGCGCCTGTCCTTCGAGGCGGGCGGTGTGGCCGTCACCCAGGAAGAGCTCGGGCGGTGCCTCGCGGAGGGCCGCCGGTACGTGCGGCTCACCGACGGGTCGTTCGCGCGCCTCGACGCCGAGAAGGTCCGCGCCGTCCTGCTCCGCCAGGCCGAGATCCTCGCCACGGGCGGCGGGCAGGGCGGCAAGCTGCCCCTCTCGCAGGCCGGCCGCATCCAGGAGCTCCTCGACCAGGTGGGCCGCGCCCAGGTCGCCGACAGCGCCAAGGCCCTGTTCGGAAAGTTGCGTGATATCGAAGAGATAAAGGGTGCAAAGAAGCCCCGAAACCTCAAGGCGCAGCTCCGCCCGTACCAAGAGGCCGGCTTCCAGTGGCTGTCGTTCCTCCACGAGATCGGCTCGGGCGGCGTGCTCGCCGACGACATGGGGCTCGGCAAGACCGTGCAGACGATCGCGCTCCTCCTGTCGGTGAAGTCCGCGGACGAGAAGGTCGAGGGCAAGGGCAAGTTCAAGGCGCTCATCGTGGCGCCGACGAGCGTCGTGACGAACTGGATGCGCGAGCTCGACAAGTTCGCGCCGTCGCTGAAGCACGTGGTGTGGCACGGCGGCGATCGACGCGATCGCGCCGAGGAGCTCGAGGACGCGGAGGTGGTCATCACGAGCTACGCGCTGCTCCGGCGCGACGAGGAGCTGCTCTCGAAGCTCACGCTCCGCTACGCGATCCTCGACGAGGCCCAGAACATCAAGAACCCACTCTCGGCCACGGCGCGCGCGGCCAAGCGGCTGCGCGCCGATCGGCGCCTCGCCTTGTCGGGGACGCCGATCGAGAACCGGCTCTCCGAGATCTGGTCGATCTTCGACTTCGTGAGCCCGGGCCTCCTCGGGCCGCTCGACAAGTTCGAGGAGCGCTACTCGCGGCCGATCGACGCGGGCGACCAGA
>CAZHGG010000520.1:0-5177 GCA_964531755.1 uncultured Polyangiaceae bacterium | reverse complement strand
GGGCCGGCCTCGGCCACGAGCGCGGAGGAGCCGCCCCCGTCGAGGTTGATGGCGTTCCACGCGCCCGCCGCGAGCGCGATCGCCGCGAGGGCGCGCAGCCCGACGCCCTCGCTGTAGCCCGCCTGGCGTCCGTCGACGACGAAGAGGAAGAGGCGCCGCTCCTCGCGGTCGAGCCCCACGGCGGTCCGAGGCAGCGGGGCGTCCGGATCGCGCCGCGAGCCCGCAACGGCGACCACACCCGCGTCGAGCAGCGCCTCTCCCGAGATCGCGTGGACCGCCTGCTCGAGCGGGAGCGTGAGGCTGGGCCTCCCTGCGCGCGAGACGCGGAGCGTCCGGGTGGCGGGCGAGGTCTTGCGCGAATAGACCACGCCGCCGGCGGCGGCGTACCCGTCGACCTCGACCGGATCGCCGACGTGCGGATAGAAGTCGAGCGCGTGGTTCGAGTACCAGGGCGTGAAGAAGTCGCCGTTCACCGCGATCTGAGCGTGGGACTCCAGGAGAAACGCGCTCGTGGTCCGCGCGTCGAGCGGGAGTGACCGGGCGGGATCTCCGGGGGTCACGAGGAGCGCGACGCCGGGCGCGTCGAGATCGACCGTGACCGTGTGGACGATGGATGGCGGCGGCCCTTCGCGCACCTCACGCGTGTACACGACGCCACGGAAGAGGGCCTCGCGGGCAGGCGCCGGGCGCGGACGCGCGAGGTATGCCGCGGCCCCGAGCAGAACGCAGGCGAGCACGACCAGGGCGATCGCGCCGAGCGCGCGGGCGGCGCGGCCGAGGCTCCGCGCGAGGCGGCTCACCGGAGCAGGCACGTCGTCGACCGCGTTGGGGACGGGAGAGCCCACGAGGCGAGTGTACGCGCTACGGCGCGAGGGGTGGCGCCGACGGGGCCACCGCCTTGGCGTGGGAGCGCGGTGGCCGCGCGCGCTGGATCCTCCGCAGGTGGCGCGACGGCGCGGTAGGCTCGCAAGGATGACGGACGCGGGCCTCGGCCTCCAGTGGCGCGTGACCTACTTGTGCGACTCGCCGCGCTGGCTCGCCAAGCACATGGGCGACGCGGTGGACGCCGTGGCCAAGACCGCGGTGTGGGACGAGCTCGAAATCCTTGGCGTTCCGCGCGCGGCGGGCAAGCCCTTTCCATCAGCGGCGGCGGTGAAGGAGCACCTGAAGGTAGGCCGGACGACCGTCCTCGCGCGCGGCGGCCCAGACGCGACGGCGTCGTACACGCTGGCGTCAGCCCGCCTGACGCTCGAACCGCAGGGCGGCGGCTTCGCGCTCACGGCCGCGATCCGAGGCGAGTCGCTGCAGCGCCTCGGGGACGAGGCGACAGGCGGGTTCGCCGCGGCGATCGCGGCGTTGAGCACGCGGTGGCGCGGACACGCTCACTTGCTCTCGGCGTGGGCAACCCCGACGGCGCGCGAGGCCTTCCGCTACCGCCGAGCGCGCCCGCCGCGGGTGACGCACCCGCATCGATCGCTCGCGGCGATCGTCGACGTCTTCGACGCGAGGTCCGCCGACCACGTGACGCCCGACGCCGTCGCCGCGCGCGAACTCGCCGTCGCCGAGGTGAAACCTCCGGCGCGTCGCGCGGAGAAGGATGGGATGGTGACGATCACGTGGGTGGCCGACCCACGCGACGAGCGCGCGGTCGCCGAAGGCGCGGCGGCGCACGAAGCGTGGCTCTTGGCCCGGCTCCCCTCTACGCCGTCGCCGAGCTGGAACGAAGCCGGCGACGAGCGGGTGCACGCCAGCCACCACCCCGCGCCTGCTCCCTTCCACGTCGTGCTCCGCTATCCACGCGAAGACGGCGATCGCTACGTCGGCTTCATCGAGGTCAAGGAGCCGCCCGGCGCGGCCGCGTGGGAGCGACTGCGCGAGCTGGCCGCCTCATGTCGTCTGCCAGGCGCGCTCACCCTCACGCGGATCGGCCTCGTCTTGCCCGGTCGGGCCGAAGCCCTCGCCGCCCGCGAGGACGCCCGGCGCGCCGGCCTCGATCTGGTCGTGTACGCAGGCCCAGGAGCCACGCTGTGGGATCCCGATCCTCCTGGAATTTGGATCCCTTGAGCTCGGGCCACCGTCACGGCAGGTCGAACAGGCCGCCCCAGCGGCCGTCTCGGTCGGGCGCGTAGGCGCTCGCGCGCGGCGAGACCACCGCGACGTGATCCTCGTGCACCAGCGGTATCCACAGCGCCTCTTGCCGCACGAGCGCCTCGACCTCGGCGTAGATCTCCTTGCGCGCGTCCTCGTCGTGCTGCGCGTCGCCCTGGTCGAGGAGGGCGTCGAGCCGCGGGCTGCGCACACGGCCGCGGTTCGAGCCGGCGGGCGGCACGAACTCGCCGTGCAAGAACACGCGCAGCACGTTCGGCTCGATCACCTCGGGGAGCTGGAGCATGGCGAGTTCGAAGTCGCCGCTGCCCAGCCGCCCGAGCATCGTGCCGAGCTCGAGCGAGGTGATCTCCACCGAGAGGCCCACCTCCTCGAGCTCCGCCGCGAGCACGCGCGCCATGAGCTTTCGGGCGCGGTCGGTCGACACGAGCAGCGACACCCGCGCCCCCTCCGCGCCGGCCTCGCGCAGGAGCCGCCGCGCCCCCTCTACGTCCCGCGGCCCCGCCTCGGGCACGTGCGGCCTCGCCCAGTGCCCAGGCGGCAGCAGCGTGGAGGCGGGCGTGGCGTGCCCCGCGAACAGCGCGCTCGCCAGCATCGCGCGGTCCACCGCGAGCGAGACCGCCCGGCGCACGCGTGTATCTTGCATGGGTCCGCGATCGCAGCGCGGCACGAGGTACGTGAGGCTCGCGCTCGGGCGGGCGACCACCTGGAGGCCGGCGCGATCGAAGCTCGGCAGGAGCGTGGGGGAGAACCCGTTCTGCACGAGGTCCGCGCGCCCCGCGTGGAGCCGCAGCGCGCGCGCGTTCTCGTCGCGCACGGCGCGGAGCGTGACCGCGTGCTTCGGCGCGGGGAACACGCCGGTCGCGCGGGGCTGAAGCTCGATCACGCCGGCCTCGGACCGCGCGATGGCGAAGGGCCCGAGGCCGTCGAGCGTCCCGTCGGGCGCCGGCGGCGAGGCGGCCTGATCGGCGCGCAGGACGGGCAGCTCGAGGTCGGTGAGCAGCGTGGCGTGCGGGCGCGCGAGCACGATCTTCACGCCGAGCGGGCCCTCGGCCTCCGCGCGCGCGATGGCGCTGACGACGCGCGCGTGGCGCGAGGCCACCTTGGGATCCGCGAACGCGGCGAGGGTGGCGACCACGTCGCCCGAGTCGAGCTCCTTGCCGCCGTGGAAGCGCACGCCCGCGCGCAGGGTGACGTGCAGCTCCTGCGGCCCCTCGAAGCGGTAGGTCTTGGCGACGAGCGGGTAGGGGGCGAGCGTCGCGCGGTCGATGCCGAAGAGGCCCGCGTGCACGAGGCGCGTGGCCCGCAGGCCGACCGCGTCGGTCGAGTAGCGCGGGTCGAGCGTCTCGGCGGCGGAGGTCGTCAGGATCTCGAGCGGCCTGCCCGGATCGTCGCTGGAGCGCGTGCATCCTGCAAGCACTCCGAGCAGCCCCGCGAGGCCGAGCGCGCGCCTTGCGGCTTTCCAAGCGCCGCGAGGCGGCGTAAACGACCCGTCATGCGCCGCGCCGCCTTTGGAGTCTTGGCCATCGTGGCCCTCGTCGCGAGGGACGCCTCGTCCGAGGCCCCCGCGCCCCCACCGGCGGAGCCCGCCGCGCTCGCCGTCAAGGGGGCCGCGCCCGAGCTCGTCGCCGCGGTGCACGCGCTCGTGAAGGACCGCACCCTCCGCGACGCGCGCATCGGCGTCGAGGTCATGGACGTCGGCACAGGGGCCGTGCTCGCCGCCTACGGGGAGCACGTCGCGCTGAACCCCGCGTCGAACGCGAAGGTCTTCACCGCGGCCGCGTCGCTCTCTCTCCTGCACGGGTCCTTTCGGTACCACACCACGCTCAGCGGGGCGCTGAAAGGCGCCGCGGTGGACGGCCCGCTCGTGCTCCGTGGCGACGGAGACCCGTCGCTCACCACCGAAGATCTCTACGGCCTCGTGCGGGACCTCGTGGCCCACGGCGCGCGCCGCGTCGACGGCGACATCCTGGTCGACCAGCGCTTCTTCGACGCCGAGACCACGCCGCCCGCCTTCGAACAGCAGCCGAACGAGTGGGCCTATTTCCGCGCCCCCGTGAGCGCCGTCGCGGTCAACGAGAACACCGTCACGCTGTCCGTGCGGCCCACGTCGGACGGCCAGAACGCCGTGGCCACCTTCGACCCGCCGGGGTTCGTCGACGCCGAGGGGGCCATCAAGACACGCGGCTCGGGCGCCGACACCGTCGGGCTCTCCCTCGCAGGCAGCGGCAAGCGCCTCTCGGCCAAGCTCTCGGGCGCGGTCGCCGAGGACGCGCGGCTCGTGCGGTACGTGCGCCGCGTCGAGGACCCCACGCTCCTCGCCGGGTACGCGCTGAAGGCGCTCCTCGAGGAGCGTGGCGTCAAGGTCACGGGCGAGGTGAAGCTCGGCAGCGGCACCTCGAAGACGCCGGTGCTCGCGCGCCACGAGTCGGCCCCGCTCTCGACGCTGCTCTACGCGCTCGGCAAGCAGAGCGACAATTTCTACGCCGAGATGGTCTTCAAGACCCTCGGCGGCGAGCGCAAGGCGCGGCCCGCGAAGAGCGCCGACGCCGCGGCCGTCGTCACGAAGTGGCTCGAGCAGGGGCAGATGCTCGAGCCGGGAACGGTCATCAAGAACGGCTCGGGGCTGTTCGACGCGAACCGCGTCACCGCGCACGGCGTCACGCTCGTGCTCCGCGACGCCTGGCAAGACCCGGCGCGGCGGGCCGAGTTCGTCGCGCAGCTCTCCGTGGGCGGGGTCGACGGCACGCTCCACAAGCGCTTCCGCACCAGGAAGAAGCACCACGCGATCCGCGCCAAGACCGGCACGCTCGACGACGTCATCGCGCTCTCCGGCTACGTGCTCGCGCCGCCCGGCAAGAACCCGCTCGCGTTCTCGATCGTGTTCAACAAGGTCTCTGGGCGCGGCGGCGCGGCCCGGTCGGCGGCCGACGAGCTGGTCGAGCAGCTCCACGACCGCCTCTGGGGCTCGCGCTGAGCCGCGAGAGGCCTTACGTGACCTCGCGCGCGCTCAGTCGCGCATGTGCTTGCGGATCTTTCCGAGCGCCTGCTCCTGGAGCTGGCGGATGCGC
>CAZHGG010000519.1:0-5192 GCA_964531755.1 uncultured Polyangiaceae bacterium | reverse complement strand
GCTCCTCGGCGAGCTTGCCCACAGCGTAGGTCCAACGCGGCTCGCCCACGGCGCCGATCACGGTGGAGTCGGTCTCGGCGGAGCGGAAGGCGTGCACGCCGAACACCTCGCTCGTGGAGAAGCACACGACGCGGCGCACCTTGGGGAGCGCCGCGGCCGCCTCGAGCACGTTGGACGAGCCGATCATGTTGACGCGCAGCGTGGTGCACGGGCTCTTCGACACGGTGTCGATGCCGGCGATCGCCGCGCAGTGCACCACGATGTCGGCGCCCTCCATGTGGCGCTTCACGTGGGCGGCGTCGAGCACGTCGCCCTTCACGAGGGTGAGGTTCTTGTGGTCGCGGAAGCCTTTGTCCTTCAGCGAGTCGCGCGCGAGGTTGTCGTACGCGACGATCGTGTTCCTCTCGATGAGCCGCCCGATGAGCGTGGAGCCAATGAAACCGGCGCCGCCGGTGATGAAAATCTTCGCGTTCTCGATGGTCATGATGGCTCTCCGGCTGCGTTGCCCAGGCTTCGGAAGACGAGCCCGGCGGTCTTGGCGGCCCCCGCGTCGACGACGTGGCGCGCGTCGACCAGGACCTTCGTGCGAAGCTTCCCGGCGACCGCGCCCCAGTCGAGCGACTTGTAGGCCGTGTGGGCAACGAGCAGCACGGCGGCGTCCGCGCCAGCGAGCGTCTCGAACAAATCGCCCTTGTATTCATGCACGTACGGGTCGTGGACGGCGCAGGTGGCGCCAGCCTCGCGGGCGTGCCCGATGAAGGTCTCGGAGGGGCTGTGGCGGGTGTCGTCGCTGTCCTCGAGGTACGAGAAGCCGAGCACCGCGAGCTTCGCGCCGGCGAGCGAGCGCCCCGCCTGCTTCAGCGCCGCCTCGACGAGCGAGAGCACGTGCCTCGGCATGCCGTCGTTCCGCGCACGCGACGCGGCGATGACCTTGGCGTCGAGCCCGGGGGCGCCGTGCGCGAGGAGCCACGGGTCCTTCGTGATGCAGTGTCCGCCCACGCCGGCGCCCGAGAGCAGCACGTTGCGACCGGGCGACTTGTTGACGAGCTCGCGCACGCGGAGGAAGTGACCCCCCGAGGCCTCGCAGATCATCGCGAGCTCGTTGGCGAACGCGATGTTCACGTCGCGGTAGGTGTTCTCCGCGGTCTTCACGAGCTCGGCGGTCACGCAGTCGGCGGGGTCGAGCTCGCCCTTCACGATGGTGCGGTAGAGCGCGACCATCGCGCGGGCGGTGTCGGGCGTGCTGCCGCCGCACACGCGCGAGAGCTCGGTGAGGTTCTGCAGCAGGCGGCCGGGCATCACGCGCTCGGGGCAGTGGCCGAGGAAGAAGCCCTGGTTGCGCTTCTTGCCAGAGACCTTCTCCAGCAGGGGCGCGACCACGGTGTCGACCGTGCCGGGCGCGATGGTCGACTCGACGATGACGAGCACGCCGTCCTTCATGACGGCGCCGAGGTTCTCGCACGCGCCGCGCAGCGCGCGGTACGCGGGCCGGTTGTCGCCCTCGACGGGGGTGTCGACGTCAATCAGCACCACGTCGGCCGTGGCGAGCGGCGCGTAGTCGGTGGTGGCGACGAGCTTCCCCGCGCGCACGACCTCGGCGATCATCGGGGCGAGCCCCGGCTCCTCGCCCTCGATGGGGCAGCCGCCGGCGGCGATCGAGGCCACGCGGTCGGCCTTGAGGTCGACGCCGGTGACGCGGAAGCCGGCGTTGGCGAGGCAGGCCGCGACGGGCAGCCCCACGTACCCGAGGCCGATGACGGCGACGTGCGCCTCTTTGCGTTCAATTTTTTCGATCAGTGCGGTCATGAACCGAGCCCTCGGGAGCGTGGGTCCGCGCGAGGCGGCCCCAGATGACACGGGAAGGAGGCGCGCGTGCGCCGCCGCGCGACGCTACCGCGTTCCGCCGACGATCACGAGGCGCTCGTGCGCCGCCGGCGCGAAGCTACCGCACTCGGCCGACGATCACGAGGCGCTCGTGCGCCGCGCGACGCTACCGCGTCCCGCCGACGATGATGGGCACTTTGGTGCGCCACTGCCAGCGAGAGACGCCCTCCCCGCGGAAGACGGCCTCGACCTCCTGCCACGTCATGGGCGAGTCGAACTGGGGGGAGAGCGCGTCGAAGGTGTCGAGCACGGCCTCCTCGTAGCGGTGGTCGCGACCGCCGTAGTTGTAGACCGACACTGGGAGCGCGAACGCCACCGCGCGCCCGATCACCGGCACGTGCTTGAGCGTGTCGGTGACGGGGAACGCCACTGGCATGACCTTGCGAACCAACGCGAGGAGCTCCTCCCTGCCGAGCTTCTTCGTGTAGGGGCGCACGAGGTACTTGCCGTTGAGCTTCGTCCACGGGCGCCGTGCGTAGATCGTGAAGGCGAAATGGCCGGCCTCGCGCACGCACCGGATCACGTTGGCGACGACGAGCGGCGGATCGGGCGTGTGCTGGACGACGCCGATGCAATACGCGTAGTCGAACGCCCCCTGACGGAACGGAGGCTCGAGGAGGTTGCCCTGGATGACGTCGACCTTGGGAAACCCGGCGAGCGTCTGCCTGGTCGCTTCGACGGCCGAGGAGTAGTCGAGCGCGACGAGGTTGGCGCCGTAGGCCGCCGAGATCTCGGAGAAGCGCCCGGCGCCGCAGCCCGCGTCGAGGACCCACTTATCCTTCAGATCGACCTCGGTCCAGCCGGTCTCCTCGTCGAAGCGCGCCTTCGATTGACCCTCGCCGCTGACGCTGTCGAGCTGCGTGCTGCGGAACTTGTTCCACTGCCAGCCGAACGACTCGGCGTAGGTCTCGCCCTCGACGAAGCGGGGAATGCCCCGCACGATAGGGTACTCCCTGCCGGTGGTCTCGGAGATGAGCACGCCCGACTCGATCGAGTCGCCGCTGCCCTTGTCTGCGCGCAGCTTGAGAGTGGCGCCGGTGACCGGCTCCGCGAGCACCTCGAGGAGCTTCTCTCTCACGACGCCCTCGTGGAAGTGGCTACGACGGCGGCGACGGCGACGACGGGGCGCGCCTCTCTCACTTCGACTTTCGTGACCATAGGCGCGATCCTTTTCGAGCGGTTGCGGCGCGTAAGTTGCCGCCGTGACGGGAGAAGTTCAATTGAAAAAACGGCAACTCTTGACGAATCACGCGCGCCGCGCGCGCGCGCTCCCGAACTACGCAACCGTCTGACATTGCTCGCTTTTCTGCGCATCGAGGAGCGGCCGCAACGCTCGCCGGAGCGCCGCGCGCGCACGGAGGAGGCGGCTCTTCACGGCGTCGACCGAGAGACGCCGAGGGGCCTCGGCCGTCTCGGGGGAGACGAGCCGCGGCGGGGCGCTCACGCGCGGCTCAGCCCTCGCCGCGGGCGGGAGGGAGCGAGTCGACGCCCCGCGGCGCGGCCTGCGCCGCGCGCTCGAGGTTCTGGAGGCGCCGCAGCAGCTGCGAGTTCATGCCGTCGAGCTTCTCGTGGAGCTGCTGGATCTGCAGTTCCGCCTTCAGGTTCACGTCGTACTCGATGTCGGCGCGCACCTTCTCGCGCTCGATCTGCCGGTTCTGGCTGAGCAGCACGAAGACGCTGAGGATGATGGCCTCGAGCGAGACCACCATGGTCAGCAGGCCGAAGGGGAAGGGGTCGAAGTTGCCGAACGGCAAGAGGTGCACGTTCAGGACGATCCACACGAAGAAGATGCCCACGTGGATGAAGAGGAACGGCATCGAGCCGCTGAAGTCGGCGATCCAGTCGGCGACCTTCATCACTGTGGTGCGCTTGTCCTCCACGATCTCGTTCTCGTTGCGCGTGGCGGTGTTGCGGATGAAGGCCGCGGTCGCGCGGAGCCGCTTCCCCGTGGCGGCCAGCAGAAGGAGCGCCGACGAGGGGTTGATGCGGATGAGCTCGTCGAGGTCACCCTGGTCGACGACCAAGAGCTCGACGTCGGTCTGGCACTTGGCCGTGGCGTTGCGCGCGCCTTGATCGAGGAGGCTTATCTCGCCGAAGAACTCCCCCGCCGACACGGTCTCGAGGAGCGTGCGCTCGCCGGTCTTGTTCGTCACGAAGAGCTCCACCTCCCCCTTCACGACGACCATCATCGAGTCGCCCGGGTCGCCGTAGTCGAAGAGCACATGCCCCGCGGGGTGGTTCTCGACGTCGATGTGCTGAGCGAGCACCTCGCGGTCGGCGTCCGAGAGGAGCGAGAAGAGCGGGACGGGAGCCAGCAGGGCGGCGCGTTGGGGCATCGGACCCCGCCTTGTAGAGGACATTCGGAGGCGCGAGAAGGCTCGCCAGCGGGGCGCCGGGGCCATGGGCCGCGGAGGGGCGACCGGGGGGTGGCCAACCCGTCGACTTCACGACGGAAGGGGGCGCCCCGGCGGCGGTTACGTTTTCGAGAGCGCGCCCGCAGCGCGGTCAGTCGCGCTGCAGCTTGACGAGCTCGGTGGCGTCGAGAGCCACGCCGAGGTAGACGGTGACGTTGTCGATGTCGCCCGGGAACATCGCGCTCTTCGCGCCGAGCCGCGCGACCTCGGCGGCGGCGTTCCCCACGCTGAGGCGCGCCGGCCCGCCCCGGAGCGCGCGCCCGTTGTAGTCGACGCACTCGACGAGCTCGACCTCCTTGGCCTCGCTGCCGAAGTAGAAGCACGCCTCCCTCGCGGCCATGTCGTCGTAGGTCATGGCGACGAACACCCACGTGTCGAGCGGCAAGAGGTCGCGGGCCGTCGTCATCTTCCCGGGGGAGAGCGCGCCGCCGACCCCGACCTGGAGCTTGGTCTCGGAGTCCTTGTTGTAGCCGAGCTCGAAGAGCGGCACGTCGCTCGGGTCCGAGAGCGACACGATGCGGGCGAGCTCGCGCTCGGCGCCCACGCTCGCGACCCGACGCACCCACGCGGCCACTGTGAACTTGGTGATGGCCACGCCCGACGGGATCACGAGGCCAGCGCCGTCGAGATCGACGGCGCTCGTGCCGGGCGCGCCCCCGAACGACGCGAAGAGGGCGCTCCCCCTCGGGCCGAACATGCCCGTCGGCAGGCCGCCCCCGGCGGCGGAGACCCCGTCGTACCCCGCCCACCTCCCGAACGTGCCGTCGTTTCGGGTGCAGGTCGTGGTCGTCGCGCCGGGGGCGCACGGCAGGTTGGCCTCGAAGCGCAGGGAGAACTCCGGGCGCGCCGAGGTGGGCGGGGGGCGCGCGTCCGAGCCCGCGTCGTCGGCAGGGG
>CAZHGG010000518.1:0-5193 GCA_964531755.1 uncultured Polyangiaceae bacterium | reverse complement strand
GCCTCGGGACAGCTCTCCTCGCCTCGGCGCTCCTGGCGCTCGCCGCGCTCCCCGCCTGCGATCCTGTGCCCTCCGCTCCGCGTGAGGACGCCGCGCCCCCGCCCGCGGCGCGCGAGACGGACGGCGCGGCCCCCGCGCCAGCGCCGCGGCCGGTCACCGCGTTCGCCGAGCTCGTGAACAAGCTCTCCGAGCCCGATCGGCGCTTCTTCTCCGACAACTACGTCTCCAACGAGACATCGTATTTGCACGTGGGGCCGGGCCTCGCGAGGCACGCGAGGCAGGGCGGCGCCTACATCGGCGTGGGGCCCGAGGCGAACTTCTCGTACATCGCCATGGTGCGGCCGAAGGTGGCGTTCATCGTCGATATCCGACGCGAGAACCTGGTGCTGCACCTGCTCTACAAGGCCATCTTTCGCGCGGCGCGGTCGCGGTCGCACTTCCTCGCGCTGCTCGTGGGCAGGCCGTACGACGCGGCGAGCGAGCCGGGGAGCGCGGCCTCGATCGACGAGGTGCTCGCGCACGCCGAGAAGCTGTCGCCCGACGCCGCGACGTTCGCGGCGAGCCACGCGGCGTTGGCGAAGAGCCTCGAGGAGGGCGCGCGCTTCGCGCTGGACGCGAGCGACGCGAAGCGCCTGGAGGCGTCGCACCGGGCGTTCTTCGAGGGGCAGCTCGGTCTGCGGTTCTCGCTCCAGCAGAAGAACGGGAGGCGCTACCCCACGCTGCGCGAGCTGCTTTCGGCGACGGATCTCGAGGGGAGACACGCGGGCTTCCTCGCGACCGAAGAGGCGTTTCGCTTCGTGCAGACGCTGGAGCGCGAGGACCGCGTCGTGCCCGTGGTGGGCGACTTCGCGGGTGACCGCGCGCTGGCGGGGATCGCCGCGACGCTGCGCGAAGAGGGGCTCACCGTGAGCGCGCTCTACGTGTCGAACGTAGAGCAATACCTGTTCGAGAACCGCGTGTGGGGGAGGTGGGTGCGCAACGTGGCGGCGCTGCCGGTGGACGAGCGGAGCGTCTTCATCCGAGGATATCTCGACCAGGGAAAGCGGCACCCGGGCGAGCAGGCGGGGCACCGCACCGCCAGCGTGCTCCAACGAATCATCGACTTCGACGCGCGGCAGGCGAAGAGACCCTACACGTCGTGGTTCGAGGTCGCGACCGACCAGGTGCTCGACGGACAGTGAGCGGGGGCGCGCAACACCCGGCACGTCGCGGAGCGACCGCTTCCCCGCTCGACCGCACCTGGGCTACGTTGCGGCGCGGGCAGCGCGAGGAGGGACGATGGCCAAGATCGACGCCGTGGCGCTGGGGCGCCGCGCCTACGCGCGGGACGTGCTCAAGACGCGCGCGAGGCCCGCGCTCCTCGAGCTCAAGGTCCGCAAGATGCTCGCCTCGCCGTTCGCGTTCCTGCGAGGCGCGCCGGTCGCGTTCTACGAGGCCCTCGAGCAGGCGCCCGACCTCGCCGCGGGCCCCTCCGGCGAGGGCGTGATCGTGGGCGACTCGCACCTCGAGAATTTCGGCGCCTACAGGTCGCGCGCGCTCCCCGGGGACAAGGCGAAGCGACAGGGGCGCGTGGTGTTCGACGTGAACGACTTCGACGACGCGTGCGTCGGCCCGCACCGCTTCGATCTGGTCCGGCTCGCGACGAGCCTCCTGCTCGCCGCGCGCGTCCACGGGGCGCCCGGCGACGCCACGCTCCAGCTGCTCGCGAGGCTGTTCGAGGGCTACGCGCGCGGCGCGTTCGAGGGCGTGGTCGATGCGCCCCCGGCGTGCGTCCGGCGGCTCGTCGCGCGCGCGGAGGCCCGCAGCGAGCGTGAGTTCCTCGGGTCGCGCACGACCGGCCGCCGCGGGCGACGGCGGCTCGCGCTCGGGGCGCGTTATCTCCCGCTCGAGGCGAAGGTGCGTGAGGCGCTCCCGGCGGCCCTCGCCCGGTACGCCGCGGGCCTCTCCCCGGAGAGCCGCCCGAGGCCCGAGGAGCTCGAGCTCCTCGACGCGGCGTTCCGCGTCGCAGGAAACGGGAGCCTCGGGTGCCTCCGCGTCGCGGTCCTGGTGCGCGGGCGCGACGACGGCGGCTGGCTCTTCGACCTGAAAGAAGAGTCGCGCGCCCCCTCCCCGCGGAGGCTCGCCGGCGTACCCGACGTGAGCCCCGCCGAGCGCGTGTACACGGCCTACCGCGCGTGCGTCGAGCGCGTCCCCTCGCGCCTCGGCACGACCACGCTGCTCGGGCGGACGATGCTCGCGCGGCGCCTCACGCCTCAAGAGGACAAGCTCGACGTGGTGGCCCTCCGGCCTCGCGAGCTCCACGAGCTCGTGCCGCACGTCGGCGCGCTCCTCGGGCGGGCCCACGCGCGCGGCGCGACGAGGCCCGGGCAGCCGCACACGCGCGCCGAGCGAGAGGCGATGGCGGAGCGCGCGAGCGTCCTCGCCGGGCTGCACGAGACGCCGTTCCTCACGCCCGCCGCGCCGGCCGCGGCGGCGATGCGCGCGCGGTGAAGGTCCTTCGGGCGCGGCAGGTCGGGCGCTCGCGGTGCCGATGGACGTTCGGCTGCGCGCCCGCCGGGCCGGCGCGGTCGCTCGAAGGCTCGCCTCACTTCGGCGCGGTCTTTGCGCAACGGAAGCCGGTCGCGTCGAAGTTCTCCAGGCGCTCGGCGCGGATCTTGGTGACGTCGACCACGCCGCGCGGCTCGCGCCACGATCCGAGCCGGGAGCCGATGCAGAAGTTCAGGCCGCACGGGGCCGCGTCCCCGAGAAAATCGGGCGGCAGATCGGCGGTGGGGTAGGCGTATCGTCCGCCGACCAAGGGGACATCCCACACGCGCTCGGCCACGTTGCCGCCAAGATGGAGCACGCCGTCGGGGGTCGCGCCCTCGGGAAGCGAGCCCGTCGCGAGCACGCCGGCGTCGCACTCGGCGGTGTTCGCGTGGGCGCAGTCGATCGCGGCCGCGCCCCAGGGGTACCTGCGCGCGCCGTCGCGGCCGACCCACGCGAGCTGCCACTCGACCCAGGTGGGGAGGCGCTTGCCCTCCCACGCGCAGAACGCGATCGCGTGGTAGTGCGAGACGCAGTTCACCGGGAGGTCGTCCCCACGCGTGAACGTGCGCGTGACCGGCGCGGCGCCCGGCGCCGAGCTGCAGGTGTGCTGCGGCCCGTCCGACTCCCACGTGGGCTCGGTGAAGGCCGTATCGAGCGTCCACTGGGCGTGCCATTCCATACGCCCCGAGTAGGGGCCGCCGGGATCGAGGTCGCAGTCCCCCGAGGGGCAGGGCGCGGGCCGACCGGCCGCGATCCACCGCTTGAAGCGGGCGACCGAGACCTCCTCCTTGTCGAGGAAGTACCCGCGCGTCAGCGAGGCCTTCAGCCCGCTCGCGTCCACCACCACGCCCCCGGGCGCGACCAGCGCCGTGCCGGGCGGGGGCGTGAGGGTTCCGCCCTCGCCGGGGGTCGCGCCGTCGCCGGGGCTCGTGGCGTCGGCGCCGCCGTCCACCGGTGCGCCCCCGTCCTCGCGGGCGGGCACGAGCGCCTCCTCCCCGCACGGGGCGCCGCTCCGGCAGACGCTCGGGTCCGCGATCCGTGCGCTCATGCACACCCCTTTCACGCACGTCGAGGAGGGGTCGCACGGGTTGTCGAGGCACGCGCGGCGCATGTCGACGACCACCTCGAGGTCCTCGTGCGGCAAGAAGCGGAGCGCCCGACGCGCCACGACGCAGCCCCGGTAGTCGGGCGCGACGCAGCGCTCGGCCGACCCCGTGACCCCGGTGACGACCTTGAAGCCGAGCTCCGCGTCCTTCGCGCCGCTCGGCTGGATGACGAGCTGGCCGACGCGCCCGGTCGCGTCGCACCTGGAGGAGGACGAGCCTGGCTCCTTGGTCTCGATGCCCCCGAGGACACCGAGCGTGATCGTGGTCGTCGCGCCGGCGACGCACTCGTCTGTGCGCACGGTCACGCGGACCTGGGTCGGCGCGGCGCAGCGCGTGAGCGCGGCCGCGAGCAGCGCGCACGCGGCGAGCGTCGACGCCCCGCGAAGGACGGAGGCCCGCTTCACGGGAACCTCACGAGCGGGGCGCTCGCGCGGCCGGGTGAGAAATCCCCGGTGGCGCCAGGGCGCTCGGTGGACAAGGCCACGCCAAGGACCACGCCCCCCGCGACGGCGACGCCGACGCTGGTCCAGAACCACCAGCGCGACGTGATCGCCACCGGGCGCTCTGGATCGAGGCTCACCGTGCGATGCTCACCCACGCGGACGACGAAGGCCGACTCCACGTCGGTGTACCCCTCGTGAGAGACCCGGACCTTGTGCGAGCCCGCCGTCACCACGGCCTCGACGGGCGCGCTGCCCACGGGTCTGCCGTCGACCGAGACGCTCGCGTGCGCGACGTCGCTCTTCACGATGAGCACGGCGCTCGCGTCGAGCGCGACGAGTGAGGCGTCGAGCGAATACGCGCCGCCTCCGGGGAGATCGGCGACGACCCGATACGGCGCGAACCCCTCGGCGGTGATCTCGATGGTGGCGCGGCCGGCGGAGAGCGCGAGCGGCTCCTTCAGCGGCGTGGTGCCCACGAGCTTGTCCCGGACCATCACCCGGGCGCCGGGCACGGAGCAACGGAGGGAGAGGCGCGTCACCTTCGCGCGCACCTCGGCGATGAGGCCGTCGAGATCGCTGACCCGCGCGCGGAGCGCCGGAGGGGCTTCGTCGCGGAAGCGCTCGAAGGACGCGAGCGCCTCGGGGTGACGCCCCAAGAACTGGAGCGCCCGACCGCGGCTGTAGAGGAGCTCCGGGCTAGGCGCCTTGGCGAGCGCGACGTCGTACGCGACGACCGCCTCGTCGTACCGCCGCGCCTCCATGAGGGCGTCGGCCGCGCGCTTCAGCTCCGAGGCGTCGCCGTCGGCGCGGGACACGGGGGCGTGCAGCGCGAGCAGGAGCGCGGCGGCCGCGGAGAAGGCGAGCTTGGTGGGTGGGAGCTTCATAGGTAGTCGGGGCGGGCCGGCGCCGAGGCGCGGGGCGGGGCGGAGGAGGGCGAAGCGGTGGGCGGCGGCGAGGTGGTGGACGGAGGCGCGGTAGTGGGCGGCGCGGCGGCCGGCAGGGCGGTCGGACCGCGCGGGATCGACGCGAGCGCGGAGACCGTGGGGTTCGCGGGGGCGCGTGGAGGCGCGCCGTCTGCCCCGCGTTGACGAGGAACGGCGTCTGCGCGGCGCTCT
>CAZHGG010000517.1:0-5206 GCA_964531755.1 uncultured Polyangiaceae bacterium | reverse complement strand
GGCGCGGAGCACGGCGAGCGCGAGCTGCGCGGTGGACGAGAGAGCGCCCTCCTCGGCGGAGGCCGGGGTCTTGGTCGCGCCGAAGAGATCCGTCAGGTCGCGCGGCATCAGCGCGATGGCGCTCGTGCGCAGCGCGCGCGGCGCGGCCGCCGCCCGCTCTCCGGTCATCCGCCCCTCGAGCCGGAGCCAGGCCACTCTTCCGGCGAAGCAGAGCTGATCGAGCCAACGCGGGTCGTAGCCCATCACGCGGCGGGCGAGCAGCTCGTCCTCCCACGCGCCCGCGGGCGCGCTGGCGCCCGCGAGGCGGGTGATGACACCGTAGAGGCCGTCGACGCCGCCCGCTCGCGCGCCCGTAAGTCGTTGCCACGACAGGAGAAACCGCATGAGGTCTTGCGCGTGTACGGGCTCGATCTGCGCGCGCAGGCGGTCGAGCATGCGGCGCCGCACCCGCGTCGCGAGGCGCTTCGACCAGACGACCTCGCCCGCGACGCGCGGGTCGAGGCGACCCCGCAGCACCTCGCCCGTGCGCTCGAGCTCGCCGAGCGTCTCGTGGAGGAGCGCCGCCGGCACCCCGAGCTCACGGAGCAGGTCGGCCTCGGCGCGCGGACCGCGCACCTCGAGGCGGCCGAGGAGCACCGGGGCGAGCGCCGCGCGGTCGTCCCGCATGCGCTCGACGCGCTCCACGCGCTCAATCGCGGCGTACGCCCCGTCGCGTCTCACGCCGACCGGCACGCGGCGCACACGGCCGGTGGACGCGAGCTCGTCGAGGAGCGCGGGCATGCGGGCCCCACCCACCGCGAGCAGCTCGTCGTCGAGCAGGAAGCCCGCCTGCAGGAGCAGGTCGTGGGCCTCGTCGCGATCGTCGAGCGGGACGTGGAGCTCGGCGAGCACCTCCGCGACCACCGCGGGGTCGAGCGGCGCGCCGTGGCCGTCGAGGCCGCGAGGGACGAACACGGCCTGCACGCGCCGCTCTTCGAGGGGCACGTCGTCGAGGAACGCGTAGGGCTTGGCGGCGAGGATCTCGTGGGCGAGCGGGGACGGCGTGACCGTCTCGACGCAGCGGATGGTGATCTCGCCCGCCTCGACGCGGCGGAGCACGGCCTCGAGGCCGTCGATGTCCATCGCCTCGTGGAGGCAGTCGTGGACGGTCTGCCGGATGAGCACGGCGTCGGGGATCTCGCGGTCGCCGACGATGTTCTCGAGGCACGCGACCTGCTCGGGGAAGAGGCTCACGAGGAGGTCCTCCGCCTCGAGGCGCTGGAGGCCCGGGGGCACCCGCTTGCCGCCGCGCATGCGCAGCAGCGTGAGCGCGCGCGTCGCGTTCCAGCGCCAGCGCGTGCCGAACATGGGCGCGTCCAGGAGGGCCTGCACGAGCACGGCGCGGACCGTCTTCGAGCTCAGGAACTTCGGCAGCGCGGTGAGATCGACGCCCTCGACGGCCCCGACGGACAGGAGCACCGCGTCCTCGGTGGCCGCGGCCTGGAGCTCGAAGTCGAACGAGCGGCAGAAGCGCTTGCGCAGCGCGAGCCCCCACGCCCGCGTGACGCGGCCGCCGAGCGGCGCGTGGACGACGATCTGAGAGCCCCCGAGCTCGTCATGGAAGCGCTCGAAGACGATCTTCTCTTCGGTGGGCAACACCCCGAGCACCGCGTGCGTGGCGGCGAGGTAGGCCGCGAGCTGCTGCGCGGCCGCTCGGGGAAGGCCGCGGACCTCGACCAGCCAGCGCTCGACCACGGCCACGTCCGCGCCCGCCTCGAGCTGCGCCGACACGGCGTCCCGCAGGCCGTCGATGCGCGACGACAGCTCGCGCGTGCGGGCCGGAGCCTCCCCGAGCCAGAAGGGAATCGAGGGCGGCTGGCCCTTCGCGTCCTCGACGCGCACGGTGCCCCGGTCGACCCGCAGGATGCGCCACGAGGTGGTGCCGAGCTGGAAGATGTCCCCGGCCATGCTCTCGATGGCGAAGTCCTCGTTGATGGTGCCGACCACGAGGCCCTGGGGCTCCTCGACCACGGTGTAGTCGCCCTGATCGGGGATGGCGCCGCCCGACGTGAGCGCGGCGAGCCGCGCGCCGCGGCGCCCCTTCACGACGCCCGTCGTCGCGTCGACGAACACGTGCGCGCCGCGGCGGCCACGGTGCGTGCGGACGCCCTCGTGGAGCAGCTCGATCACGTCGTCGAAGTCCTTGCGGGAGAGGTCGCGGTAGGGCCACGCGCCGCGCGCGAGGGCGTAGAGCTCGTCGCGCGGCGCCTCGGCGTCGCCCACGGCCGCGACGACGTGCTGGGCGAGGATGTCGAGCCCTCCGGCCGGCACCGCGAGGGCGTCGAGATCGCGGTGGGCGATGGCGTCGACGAGCGCCGCGGCCTCCATGAGCTCGTCGCGCGAGAGGGGAAAGACCTTGCCGCGGGGCGTGCCGGTGGTGGTGTGGTTGGCGCGGCCGACGCGCTGGAGGAGCGCCGCGATGCTCTTGGTCACGCCCACCTGGCACACGAGCTCGACGGCCCCCACGTCGATCCCGAGCTCGAGCGACGACGTGGCGACGAGCACGCGCAGCTCGCCGGCCTTGAGGCGCTGCTCGGCGTGGAGGCGCTTGTCGCGCGACATCGAGCCGTGGTGCGCGCACACGAGGCCCGGGCCGATGGTCTCGGCGAGCCGCGCCTCGAGCTGCGCCGCGACGCGCTCGGCGAGGCGCCTCGTGTTGACGAAGACGAGCGTCGTGCGGTGCATGAGCGCGAGCTCCGCCATGCGGGCGACCACCTCGGTCCACACCTCGGCGCTCATCACCGCCTCGAGCGGCGAGCGCGGCACCTCGATCTCCACGTCGACGGCGCGCAGGTGGCCGCAGTCCACGATGGCGCAGCTCGGCAGGTCGCCGCGATCGCGCGCCACGCGGCGGCTGCCCACGAGGAACCGCGCCACCTCCTCGACCGGGCGCTGCGTCGCCGAGAGGCCGATGCGCTGGAGCTTGCGGCCCGCGACCGCCTCGAGGCGCTCGAGGGAGAGGCAGAGGTGGGCGCCGCGGCGCGTGGCGGCGACGGCGTGGATCTCGTCGACGATGACCGAGCGCGCGGTGGAGAGCAGGCGCCTCCCCGACTCCGATCCGAGCAGCACGTAGAGCGACTCCGGCGTGGTCACGAGCACGTGCGGCGGCCGCCGCGAGACCTGGGCGCGCTCCTTCTGCGGCGTGTCGCCGGTGCGGACGGCCGCGCGGAGCTCGCCGGAGCCGGGCCGGAGGCGCGCCCCGATGGCCTCGAGCGGCACCATGAGGTTCTTGTGAACGTCGTTCGAGAGCGCCTTCAGCGGCGAGACGTACACGACGCGCACCTCGTCCGGCAGGGTGCCCTCCTCGGCCTCTCGGGCGAGCGCGTCGAGCGCGGCCAGGAACGCCGCCAGCGTCTTGCCCGAGCCCGTGGGCGCGGCCACGAGCACGTCGCGGCCCGCGCGGATCTCGGACCACGCGCCGACCTGAGGCGCGGTCGGCTCCCCGAGGACCTCGGCGAACCACGAAGAGACCGCGGAGTGGAGCGGCGCGAGGGCGGCGTGCATGGGCCGTTCAGGGTAGCGCGTGTTGGCGACGGCGCGAGCCGCGCCGCGCTCAGCGACCGACGTCCGGGCGCGGACACGAGCCCCCCGTCGGCGCCTCCACGCGGATCGAGCCCGCCCGCCACACGAAGGGCGTCCGCTTCCATAGATCGGACATGAGCGCGCAGTAGTCCGCGCCGAGGAGCGAGAGGTCGAGGCTGCCGCGGTCGCCGAGCTCCGTCTCGGCGTCGACGAGGCCGCCCTTGACCGAGAGGCTCACGAGCTGGCCATGGAGCAGGACGCGATCGAGCGCCCGCCCGGTGGCGGGATCCCAGGCCCCGAAGGACCCGTCGGCGAAGCCGAGGACCAGCGTCGCGGAGGGCCCCTCCACGATGTGAGTTACCGCGTGCGGCGGCGTATCGCGGAGCGCGACCGTGGCCCCCCCGGCCGTGGGGCGCACCTCCACGGCGCCGCTGTCGAAGCCCACGATCCGTCGCGTGGGCAGCTCGAGGCCCGCGGTGGCGCCCGGCTCGCTCGGGACCGCGCTCTTGATGGTGGCGGGCGACTTGGCGACCCACCGTGGCTTGCCCGTCGCGGCGTCGAAGAGGCGGACCGTGTGGTCGTCGCTTCCCGTCGCGAGGAGGGCCCCGTCGGCGCTGAACACGGCGACGTTCACCTCGCCGTGAGCGCCCTTGACGACGCGCGGTCCCACGCCGCCAGCGACGGCGACGAGGTACACGTTGCCGTCCGAGCAGGGGAGCGCCGCGGTGGCGCCGTCGGGGGAGAACGCGGGGCGGTACAGCCGGCCGGGGAAGTTCCCCAGCGGCGTCACTGCCGAGGAGGCCACGTCGAGCACGAGCGCGCCACCGTCGAGCGAGGTCGCCACGAGGCGCCCGCCATCCTTCGACAACGCGAGCCCGTAGTTGCCTGTCGCCACGCGGTAAAGCACCTTGTCCTTCCGCGTGGCCAGGTCCCACGCGCGCAGCGCGCCGTCGGTCGAGGCCGAGTAGAGCGTGGCGCCGTCGGGGGAGAGCGCGAGCGCCCGCACGGCGCTCCCGGTGGGGTCCTGGAGCTCGAAGCGAAGCGCGCGCGCGGCGAGCGCGTAGACGAGGATCGCGCCCTCGTTCGTGCCGACGGCGGCGAGATCGTAGCGTGGCGAGTAGACGAGGCCGAGGGGCACGACGGCCTTCGTGCCGAGGGTGCCGAGGGGACGCCCCGAGGGCAGCTCCCAGAGCGCCAGCCCGCCGCGCTCGTCCGCCGCCGCCACCCGGTGATTGGCCACGTCCAACGCGACGTCGCGGCCGCGGATTCCGTATCTTTGGATTTCAGTGATTGGGTGTCCGGTAGCCGTGCTCCAGACCAAGATACGTTTGTTGGACCCGCTGACGAGCTCTCGGCCATCGGCGGAGAACGCGAGATCGAGGATGGGGTGCGGGTCGGGCGGGATGACACGCGCGCGCGGCATGGCCGTGAGGTTCCAGACCTCGGAGCCCCCCGTGCCCGTCGCCACGAGGGAGGCTTGGTCTTCGGTGATGGACAGGCTCGTCACCTCGTCGAGGTGAGTGGACACGTCGGCGGAGACGGCGCCCGTGTCCGGATCCCACGCCGTGATGCGGCGGTCCGCCCCGCTCGTCCAGACGCGCCCGTCCTTCGAGACGGCGAGCGCGCGCGCGGCGCTGCCGATCGC